>JAJYIN010000042.1 GCA_021790075.1 Actinomycetes bacterium
CCGAACTTCCAACCGGTTTTTCTACACCCACTCCAGATATTCCTCATACCGGTCGTTCTCCCCCTTGATGATGCTGTAGAAGATATCCTGTATCTTTCTGGTGATCGGGCCCGGCTCGCCGATCAGCCGGTCGTCGACCTCGCGCAGCGGCACGATCTCGGCCGCCGTGCCGCTGAGGAACGCCTCGTCGGCGGTATAAAGCTCTGACCTGACCATCACCTTTTCCTTCAGCAGGATGCCCTCGTCGCGGCAGATCCTGGCGATGGTGTCCGCGGTGATCCCTTCCAGGACGTCGCTGGCCGACGGCGGTGTGGCGACGACGCCGTTCCGGACCACGAAAAGGTTTTCCCCCGACCCTTCCGAAAGGTTGCCGCTGTCATCGAGCAGGATCGCTTCCTCGTAGCCGGCCTTGACCGCTTCCACCTTGGCCAGGCTGGAATTGATGTACTGGCCGGTCGCCTTGGCCGCCGGCGGCATGCTGTTGGGGCCGAAACGGCGGAACGAGGAGATCTTGGCCCGGATGCCGTGCTCGATGCCCTCGTCGCCCAGATAGGCGCCCCAGGGCCACACCGCGATAGCCACGTCAACCGGAGCCTTGAGCGGGAAGAGCCCCATCTCGCCGTAGCCGCGGTAGACTATCGGCCGGATGTAGCAGCTCTCGAGCCCGTTGGCCCTGATGACTTCCTTGGTGGCCGCGGCCAACTCCTCGACGCTGAAAGGCATGTCCATCATGTATATCTTGGCGGAGCGCTCCAGCCGCCGCATGTGGTCGGTGAGCCGGAAGACGTGCGTGCCCTTCCTGGTGTCATAGGCGCGGATGCCCTCGAACACCCCCGAGCCGTAGTGCAGCGCATGGGTCAGCAGATGGACCTGGGCGTCCTGCCAGTCCACCAGTTGGCCGTTCATCCAGATTTTCGAAACCTCTGTTATCGGCATCGGGCTCCTTTCAAATTCAGGCTATTCCGGCGGTGCCGGCATTTCCCTCCGCTTGCATGCGCGCGCGGAGAATCACCTGGTTCTCTCCGCAGCTTCGGGCCGCCGCGTGCTCTGCCAAACGCTTCCGTAAACGCCCCCACTGCCCGCAATCCTAATAATTACGACCCCCTTACCAGCGCCGCCGCCATATCGCCTATTTCACTCGTTGATTTTCCCATCCTGCCGACGGCCATGCTCGGCAGCCCCTGCGTGGCGTGCGTAATCCCGGTCTCCACCGCGGCGGCGGCATCGCTTTCTCCCAGAAAATCAAGCATCATCTGCACGGCGGCGATGGCGGCCAGCGGGTTGATGACATTCTGGCCTGTGTACTTGGGCGCCGAGCCTCCGATCGGCTCGAACATCGATACGCCCTCGGGATTGATGTTACCACCCGCGGCAATGCCCATGCCGCCCTGGATCATGGCGCCCAGGTCGGTGATGATATCGCCGAAGATGTTATCGGTGACGATGACATCGAACCATTCCGGGTTCTTGACGAACCACATGCAGATGGCGTCGACGTGGGCGTAGTTGGTGGAGATGCCCGGATAATCCGGCGCCGTCTCGTTGAATGTCCGCAGCCAGAGATCCTGAGAGTAGTTGAGCACGTTGGTCTTGCCGCATAACGTCAGCTTGTTGTCCTTGTTCCTTTTCTGCGTATATTCGAAGGCGTAGCGGATGCAGCGCTCCACGCCCTTGCGGGTGTTGATGCTTTCCTGGATGGCCACCTCGTCCGGCGTTCCTTTCTTCAGGAAACCACCCGAGCCGACGTAAAGGCCTTCGGTGTTCTCCCGCACGACGACGAAATCGATGTCGTCCGGACCCTTGTCCCTGAGGGGAGTCTCCACACCCGGGTACAGCTTGACCGGACGCAGGTTTATATACTGGTCCAGCGCGAAGCGGGCTTTGAGCAGGATGCCCTGCTCCAGGATCCCGGGCTTCACATCCGGATGGCCGATGGCCCCCAGGAAGATGGCGTCGAACGACTTGAGCTCGTCGACGGCGGCATCCGGCAGCGTCTCCCCCGTCTTCAGGTAGCGTTCACCGCCAAAATCATATTCAGTGGCCTCATACTGGAATCCGAACCGCTCCGCCGCCGCGGCCAGAACCTTGAGTCCCTCACGAACCACCTCCGGCCCGGTCCCGTCACCCGGTATTACCGCTATGTTGTGCATGCTCCCTCCGCTTGCCATTTACATTTTCATCCCGCGACCGGAAACGTCACGGGGCGGGCCTACAGCCAACCGATCTCCCGGGCGGTTCAGGCCTTCCCCGCCGCCCCACCGGCGCCACCGGTCTCGCCGGCCCCATCAGGGGCGCCGGCCATATCAGCCCCGCTTCCCTCTGTCCCGCCGGCCTTCTGCGTCCCGCTGCTTCCTTGCTTCCCGCCGGTGCCTTTCGCCTTGTTTTGCACATGCTTCATCAGGCCGCCGGCCGCCACGATCTCCTGCATGAACTCTGGAAAGCGGTCCGCCTGATAAACCTTCTGTTTTGTCAAATTGGTGACCTCGCCCTTGTCCAGATCGACCCTGATGAGGTCGCCGCTTTCAGCTTCATAAGCCGCCTCCGGACAGACCAGTATCGGCAGCCCGATGTTGATGGCGTTGCGGTAGAAGATGCGCGCGAAAGACGCCGCCACCACGCACGCCACCCCGGCGGCCTTGATCGCCACCGGCGCCTGCTCCCGGGACGAGCCGCAACCGAAGTTCTCCTCGGCGACGATGATGTCGCCCGGCTTCACCCGGCTGACGAAGCTGCCGTCGATGTCCTCCATGCAGTGGGAAGCCAGCTCGTCCGGGTCGGTCGTATTCAGGTAGCGGGCGGGAATGATGACGTCCGTATCGACGTCGCGCCCGTATTTGTGCGCCATGCCTTCGAATATCATGCCAGCACCTCCTCGCCTTGCCCGTGCCGGTCCTTCATGCCAGCACCTCCTCGGGAACCGCGACCGTACCGGCGACCGCGGTGGCCGCCGCCACATATGGTCCGGCCAGATATACCTCGCTGTCAACATGGCCCATTCGGCCCACGAAGTTGCGGTTGGTGGTGGAAACGGCCCGCTCGCCCGCCGCCAGGATGCCCATATGCCCTCCCAGGCAGGGCCCGCAGGTGGGCGTGCTCACGGCTGCTTCGGCCTCGATGAAGATATCGATCAGTCCCTCTTTCATCGCCTGCCGGTACACCTGCTGGCTGCCGGGAATGACGATGGTGCGCACATCGGGGTGTGCCCGCCGGCCCTTGAGCACCGCGGCCGCCATGCGCAGGTCCTCGATGCGGCCGTTGGTGCAGGAGCCTATCACCACCTGGTCTATCTTGAGGCCGGCCAGCTCCGCCGCCGCCACCGTATTGGAAGGCAGATGCGGCCTGGCGACCTGGGGTTCGATAGCCGCCACATCGATGTCCACTACGCGGGCGTACTCCGCTTCCTCGTCGCTCCTTGCCATCACCGGCTCCCGCCGGGCCCGGCCGCGGCAATATTCCCCGGTGACCGCGTCCGGCTCGACGATGCCGTTCTTGGCCCCGGCTTCGATGGCCATGTTGCACATGGTGAAGCGGCCGTCCATCGACAGGTTCCGGATGGCCTCGCCACCGAATTCCATGGCCGAGTACAGCGCCCCGTCCACACCGATCATGCCGATGGTGTAAAGGATAAAATCCTTGCCGGTAACATAATGGTCCGGCTCACCCTCATAATTGAAACGGATGGTCTCCGGCACCCGCAGCCACACCTCGCCGGTAGCCATGCCCGCCGCCAGGTCGGTGCTGCCAACGCCGGTGGCAAACGCTCCCAGCGCTCCGTACGTGCAGGTGTGCGAATCGGCGCCGATGACAACGTCGCCCGGGACCACCAGCCCCTTCTCAGGCAGGATGACGTGCTCGATGCCCATCCGGCCCACGTCGAAGAAGTTTGCCAGCCCCTGCCGCCGGGCGAAATCGCGCACGAGCTTTGACTGCTCGGCCGACTTGATGTCCTTGTTGGGCACGAAATGGTCGCAGACCATCACCACCCGCTCCGGGTCCCACACGTCCGTCAGGCCGGCGGCCTCGAACTCGCGGATGGCCAGCGGCGCCGTGATGTCATTGGCCAGCGCCAGATCCAGCCGGGCATTGATGAAATCGCCCGGCCTCACCTCGTCCTGGCCGCTGGCGCGGGCCAGGATCTTTTCCGTTACCGTCATCGGTCTCGTCATTTCAGTTCACCGCCCCGGCCCGGTAGGCGTTGTTCAGCGCCCGCACGTAGGCTTTGGCGCTCGCCTCGACCACGTCGATGGAGAGTGCGGTCCCCGCGTATGGCTTGCCCCCCACTTCCACCACCACGCGCACCTCTCCCAGCGAGTCCTTGCCCTCGGTCACGGAGCGCACCTGGTAGTCCTTCAGCTTGCCCTTGGTGCCGACGGCATCGTCGATGGCCTTGAAGATCGACTCCATCGAGCCGCCCGAAAAACTCTTGCCCGGCAGGCTCTCCTTTTCCTTGGAGACGATCACCTGGCTGGTGGGAGTGAACTCGGAACTGGAGACCACCTCATAGGTCTTCAGCTCATAGATATCGGAATGCTCCCGCAGTTCCTCGCTGACCAGGTGCTCCAGGTCGACCGCCGTGATCTGCTTCTTCTTGTCCGCCACTTTCTTGAAATGGACGAAGGCCTGGTTGAGCTCCTCATCGCCCAGAGCGTAGCCCAGTTCTTCCATGGCGGCCTTGAGGGCGTGGCGCCCCGAATGCTTGCCCAGCACCAGGTCGCTGCGCCCGCGGCCGACGCTGGCGGCGTTCATGATCTCATAGGTGGTGCGCTCTTTCAGCACGCCGTCCTGATGGATACCGGACTCGTGGGCGAAGGCGTTCTTGCCCACGATCGCCTTGTTGGGCTGCACGTCATAGCCGGTCAGCTGACTGACCAGGCGGCTGGTGCGGCCGATCTCGGTCGTCTTGACGGCGGTCCGCTTGCCCAGCGATTCCTTGCGGGTCTCCAGGATCATCACGATCTCTTCCAAAGAGGCGTTCCCGGCCCGTTCCCCCAGGCCGTTGACAGCGCACTCCACCTGGGTGGCGCCCGCCTCCATGGCGGCCAGTGAATTGGCCACCGCCAGTCCCAGGTCATTATGGCAGTGGACGCTGACGGCCACGTCCTTCAGTCCCGGCGCCTTGTCGAACTGCTCCCGGATGAAATCGCCGAACTCAGCCGGGATCGCGTAGCCAACGGTGTCGGGGATGTTAATGGTCCGGGCGCCTTCGTCAACCGCCGCCTGCAGCACCCGGGCCAGGTAGTCCGGGTCACTGCGGGTGGCGTCCATTGCCGAAAATTCCACGTCCTCGCACAGGCTCACCGCCAGGGCGACCATGCGCCTGGCCGCTTCCAGCACTTCCTCCCGTGACTTCCGCAGCTGATGCTTCAGATGCACGTCGCTTGTTGATATGAAGGTATGGATGCGGGGCCGCTCGGCCTCCTTGATGGCGTCCCAGGCGGTGCGCACGTCGTTCTCGATTGCCCGCGCCAGGGCGCATACGGAAACGCCCGACACCGTCCTGGCTATCTTTTGCACGCCTTCGAAATCACCGGGTGACGACACCGGGAACCCCGCTTCGATGACGTCGACTCCCAGGCGGGCCAGCTGCTCGGCAATCTCCAGCTTCTCGAACGAGTTCAGGCTGATGCCGGGGGACTGCTCCCCGTCGCGCAGGGTCGTGTCGAATATGATAATGCGTTCAGGTTTCATTGCTTCTCCTAGAACCATCCAGGGTTTGAGATACAGGAAAAAAGATGGTGGGTTTGCCGCACGGGCAAACTGCTAGATAATCTCCCCCACGTGGGGGAGGAGGAGAAGCAGGCTCAGAGAGATGGTGGCAGCAGGCAGCGCAAAGCCGCCTCCCGCGGGGGAGGCCTGTCCGTTGGCGCGATGTGCAAAAACAGAGGCCATCAGAGCTGTATGATATTGAACTTGGAGGGAGATTTCAACTGAACCGGTACCGCCCATGGCCAGGCGGGCCGCCCTTTCTGACGTTCAACCGGCCTGCTTGAGTTCCGGAGGCGCCTCTCCCTGCCGGACCAGATCGACAAAGAGGTCCACCAGCCTCGGGTCGAACTGGCTGCCGGCGCCCTTGCGAAGCTCTGATACCGCCTCATCGATGGTCAGCGCCTTGCGGTAAGGCCGGTCGGAGAGCATGGCCCGGTAGGCATCCATGATGCCGACGATGCGGGCCATCAGGGGAATCTGCTCTCCCTGCAGGTGCTCGGGATAACCGGCGCCGTCCCAGCGCTCGTGATGGTAGAGGATGGCCGCAACGAGTTCCTGGATCTGCTTGGCTTCCTCGAGGATGCGCTGGCCCATTTCCGGATGTTGCCGGACCAGGACGAGTTCTTCGGCTGAGAGCTTCTCCGTCTTGCGCAGCACCGATCCGGGTATCCCGATCTTGCCGATATCATGGAGCCGGGCCGCCATTGACAGTGCGTCCGCCTGTTCCTGGTTCATGCCCAGCCGGACCGCCATTTCCTGGGCGACGCGGGACATGGTGGCCGCGTCGATGGCCGAATACTGGTCGCAGGCGTCAACCGCCTCCGCCAGGGCGCGGATCGTCTGCAGGCTGGCCCCCTCCAGGCGGCTGTGAAGCTTGTCCAGATCTCCTTCCTTGAGCTCGGTGCGGGAAAGGTCGCGGAAGTACGCCACCCGGTCGCGCCCCTTGCGCTTGGCGAACAGCAGGGCCGCATCGGCCGCGGAGATGAGGCTGCCGGCATCGCTGGCGCAGGTGGGCAGGTCGGCGACGCCGAAACTGGCGGCCACATACCGCTGCGGCATCTCCAGATCCTTCGCCAGCCGCCTGATCTGGGCGCGAAGTTTGTCGGCCGCTTCGATCGCCGCGGCGCTGTCCACTCCCGCCATGATGATGACGAATTCTTCGCCGCCGTAGCGGGCCGCATAATCACGGCCGATGCGCATCTCTTCCCGGACCAGGCGGCCAATGGCCTTGAGAACCTGGTCGCCGCGCTGGTGCCCGAAATCATCGTTGACCGACTTGAACCTGTCCAGATCGAACATGATCAGCGACAGCGGTTTCCCCTGCTGCTGCGCATGGACGACCTCCTCCTTGAGCTGATCCTGGAAATGACCATGATTCTTCAAACCCGTCAACATGTCGGTCTCGGCCATCTCCCGCGTCTTCTGCTGCAATGCCTCCAGCTCATGGAACTGGTCCTTCAAATCCTGGTTGGCGGCCGCCAGCATCTCTTCCTTTTCCCGCAGGGCCCACATGAGACTGTTGAAGTTCTCCCTGATTTCGTTGATAGGATCGTGCTCCACGGCCTCCTGGTAGACCTCGCACCTGGAGCAATCCCCCAGTTTCTGGGCAAAATGCCCCTGAACCTCGCCTCGGCAAAAGGTCCCGGCGACCAGCCAGCAGCGCACGTGATGCTTGCCGTATGAGGGACAATCCACGGACTCGCATTTCTTCATCTGCCAGCAGGTGGGAATGGCGGGATCGTGAAAGCTTACTTCCCAGTCCCGCTCGGTAATCGCGAAATGTGTGAGGGAAGAAAACCTCCGGCGCGCCGCATCGAGCAGCCTGGCCTGTTCCCGGATGCGGTCTTCCTCACGGCCGACTATGAAAGCGGCGCCGCCGAGCAGGAGGGGCGCCAGAAACAGATGGACGTATTCGTGAAATCCACTAAATATGGAGGGAGAAATCAGGGCGAAAACGGCGTAGGCAAATCCGAAAGCCGCACCGGCAAGTCCGAACCTGAAAGCTGTGCTTCGTGGAAAGGGTTTGTACACTAGCCTGCCCCCAAAAAGTTTACAAGATTTATCGGAGATAAATTCGTGATTCTTTATATCTCCGCGGTCTGGATTCGGCCTGGATTGCCGGCGCGGCGCAGGCCTACATTGCCGACTGCCGGCGCCCGGCCTCCGGCAGATCCCGGAAAAACACCACGCGGTTGCGGCCGTTGCTCTTGGCAAACAGCAGGGCAGAATCAGCCGCCGAGATGAGGCTGCTGGCATCCGGGGCGCAATCAGGAAAAACAGCCACGCCAAAACTGGCGCGGACAGAGCCTGGAGGCAACCCGGCGCTGCCTCCCACCTGCGCCCCTATCCGGGTCCGCAGCTTTTCAGCGGCGCTCATTGCCGCCTGCCAGTCAGTCTCGGGCATAACGACGGCAAACTCCTCCCCGCCGTAGCGCGCCACAAGATCAGACTGCCTCACATGGCCGCGGAGAACCATGCCCAACTGCTTGAGGACAGCATCCCCTTTCTGGTGGCCGAACCTGTCATTGACAGACTTGAACCGGTCCAGGTCCAGCATCATGAGCGACAGCTCCTGGCCGTAACGCCTGGCCCGCTCCACTTCCTTCCCGAGGTATTCCTGAAAGTGCCCATGGTTCCTGAGGCCGGTTAAGAAATCCGTCTTGGCCATCTCCTTGGCCTGCCGGTGCAATTCTTCCAGTTCGCCGTACTGTTTCTGAAGTACGTTGTTGGCCTGGGCCAGCAGTTCCTCACGCTGCTTGACCGCCCACATGAGGCTGTTGAAGTTCTCCCCGATCTCACTGATCGGGTCCCGTGCCAGAGCCTGCCGGTAGACGCCGCACTGCGTACAGTCGCCGAGTTTCTGGGCAAAATGTCCCTGCGCCTTCCCCCGGCAAAAAGTGCCGGTGACCAGCCAGCAGCGGACGTGGTGCTTACCGTACGAGGGGCAGTTCGTGGCGGGGCAGTCATTGATTTCCCAGCAGGTGGGGATCCTGTCATCGTGAAGGCTGACTTCCCAGTCCTGCCTGGTGATCGCCGCATGCGTGAGAACCGAGAACCGCTTTTTCGCCTCTTCAAGCTCCGCTTTACGCCTGGCCAGCGTTACTTTGACCAAAAGATAACAGAAAGCCCCGACGGCGAAGCCGGCGGCCAGGCACATTAGCCGGAAATAGAGCTTGCGGCCTGGGTCCCAGGACACAAACGGGTTCACAAGATACGGGAACACCAGTCCCATGACCAGGCCGAAGGCGATCATGACCGCAAAAATCCTCTTCATGCTGGTCAGCCGCCGGGCCAAGTAATTGATCATATCTACCCCCCTCCACGTGGTTCATTCACCATCGACCCCAGCGGCCGGCATCTTGAACCTGCCGGCAATAAAAACCCTGCACGAAATTGCAGGTGTAAGGCTGCAGGGGTTGAAGCTAACTAATAGACGGGCTCCGGACCGGCAGGCAGCCGGGCGGTTCATGCCCGGGCAGGTATGGCGGTCACGGGGACGAATATTCTGAATGTCCCCAGGTGAGGGAAGGGAAATGAGGCTTAAACTGCCAATTAAAGTGAACAGGCGCATGATGGGCGGCATGGTGGCCGTACTGGCCTCGTGTGGTGTCATCACCTGTGCCTTCGTCGTGGGGCCGGCGCTGGCCGCCCCTGACGGCCTCTCCTCGAAGCAGGCCGAAGCAGACCGCATCAAGGCTGAGATCGCCTCGATTAACGCCTCCGCAGAGCAATCCATCGAGCAATACAACCAGGCAAACGTGGAACTGGACGCCACCCGCCAGCGCCTTGCTGAAAACGAGAAGGCCCTCAGCGACGCCACCGCAAAGCTGGCGCAGGCGCAGGACCGGCTCAACCGGCGGATCGCCAACATTTACCGCGGGGGCTCGTTGAGCATCATGGATGTCATCCTGAGCACCAGCGACTTCAGCGACTTCATGGCCCGTTTCGATCTGCTCGGCAAGATCAGCGATCAGGACAGGAGCACCGTGGAGGCCGTTCTCCAGTACAAGACCGAGGTTGAAAAAACGCAGGCGGAGCTGGCCAGCGCCCGGCAGAAACAGGAAGAACTGCTGGCCTCGCTCGCTTCAGAGAAAGCTGATATCGAGTCGCAACTGGCGGCCCGCCAGAAGATCCTCTCAGGAGTCGAAGGCGAGATCGCCCAGATGGTTGCCCAGGACGAGCAGGAGCAGTGGCAGACGGCCGCGGCCAGCGGACCGGCGCCCGCCGCCCCTTCAGGCGGCGCCGGCGAGTCCAACTCTTCAAGCGGCGGCCAGCAGACAGGCAACAATAATGATAGCCAGCCCGCGCCCGCCCCCGCGCCGCCCCCGCCATCCAACGGCAACGTGGTGGCAATCGCCCGCCAGTATCTGGGCATCCCCTATGTCTGGGGAGGCGCCTCGCCGGCCGGCTTCGACTGCTCCGGCCTTGTCATGTATGTATACGCCCAGGTTGGCATCTACCTGCCACATTCGGCGGCGGCGCAATATTATTCGGGAACGCCGATCAGCTATTCCGAGCTGGCTCCTGGCGACCTCGTGTTCTTCGGCCACCCGATCAGCCATGTTGGCATCTATATTGGCGGCGGCCAGATGATCCATGCGCCATTTGAGGGTTCGGTGGTTTCCATTGCCAGCGTGGGCGGCGGCGGCAGTTATGCCGGCGCCTGCCGCCTCTGACGGCTCCTTTCCACTTTCCCCTTCTCCTGATAATATTTGGCGTTGGTCCTTTCACGCCTGAGGCGCTGCTGTCAGGGACCGGGCCGCATCCCGGACCACATCTCTATACATAACAGGAGAAAATTGGCGACTTCTCCCCGTCCAAAAAAGATATCTCTCGGCCTGCTGGGTTTCGGAACCGTCGGCTCCAATGTCTACCGCATCCTGGACGAACAGGCGGCTGAGATCGAGCAGGCCACCGGCGCCTCCATTTCCATCAGGAAGATCCTGGTAAAAGACCCTTCCCTGCATCGCTCCGGTGCTCCCCCGGAGCTCTTCACCGGCGATTTCGAGGAGATACTCGGCGACCCCGGGATATCGATCATCGTCGAGCTGATCGGAGGCCTGGAGCCCGCTTATGATTACATAACCGCGGCGCTGGAAAACGGCAAAGCGGTGGTCACGGCCAACAAGCAGCTCATTTCCCAGCAGGGCTCTTACCTCTTCCGGCTGTCACAGGAAAAGAAAACGCAGATCAGGTTCGAGGCCAGCGTGGCGGGAGCTGTCCCCGTCATCAAGGTCCTCAGGGAATCGATGGCAGCCGCCGGCATCCAGAACATCTACGGAATCGTCAACGGCACCAACAATTACATCCTGACTGAGATGTACCGGACCGGCGCCAAATACCAGGATGCTCTGGCCCGCGCCCAGGAGTGGGGGTACGCCGAAGCCGACCCCACCGAGGACATCAGCGGCAAGGACGCCGCCGCCAAGATGGCCATCCTGGCTTCGATCGCCTTCCATAGCGGCGTGGTCCTCGATGATGTCGCCTGTACGGGCATCGAGAACGTCAGCTCGCTGGACATCGCCTACGCCAAGGAGCTGGGCCTCACTGTCAAGCTGCTGGGTGTGGCCAAGCTGTACCAGAACCGGATCAACGTCAGGGTTTACCCGGCCCTGCTGAAAGAAGACCATCCGCTGGCCTCGGTAAGCGGCGCCTACAACGCCGTCTTTCTCCGGGGCACCGCCATTGACGAGATCATGCTCTCCGGCCCCGGCGCCGGCGGCATGGAAACCGCCACTGCTGTCGTCAGCGACATCGTCTCCATCGTCGCCCACAGCCAGCCCGGATTCCTGGAATACCCGGTGGCCTACCGGGACCTGGATTTCTACCCCGACGATGACGTGGTGTCAACTTTCTACCTGCGCCTGGAAGTCGAGGATGAGCCCGGAGTCCTGGCCGCCATCGCCAGGGCGTTTGGCGATCACGAGGTCAGCATCGAAAGCGTCATCCAGAAGGGCCGCGGCGCCCACGCCGAGCTGGTGATGGTATTTCATCCGGTTGCCGAAAGAAGCTTTGCCGCCGCCCTGGAAGAAGTCAGCAGGCTCCCGGAGGTCAAGGCTCCTCCCCGGCCTATTCGCGTAGAGGGAGAAAATGAATAGAGGAAGCAGGGATTTGCC
>JAJYIN010000043.1 GCA_021790075.1 Actinomycetes bacterium
TGGCTGTTTAAGCGGGTTCTTGACTGGCGGAGCGGAAACTGCTGTAGAAGATGAGTTTAAGAATCTATCTCAAAAGGCTGTAGATTCTAAGAGGAATAAAGCGTGGCGGCCGGCGGCGGGAGCAGCCGAGGGGGCCCGGCGTTACCTGTCTTCCTCAGCCAGCACTTTCTGCAGCACGCCTTGCAGCTCTTCAATGTCGAAAGGCTTGGTCAGCGAGGGGTTGTCGACCTGGCTGAGATAGTTCCGGGTTTCCGGGTTCACGGAGTCACCGGAGATGAAGATGAAGTGGCGGGCGAGATCCGGGTCGAAATCCATGATGGCCTGGTGCAGCATGGAGCCGTCCATTCCCGGCATCTTCACATCGCTGACCACGCAGTCGAAGTGCTTCTGCTTGAGTATTCCCAGAGCCACTTCACCGTTTTGAGCCGTCTCAACCGTGTGTCCGGCCTGTTGCAGCGTCTTGGTCAGCACATCACGAACGGCAGCCTCGTCGTCCACGAGCAGGATCTTGCCCAGACGGCATCTGATCTGTTCGTTTTGTTTCGCGGCCGCCGGTGCGGCCGGTTCCGCCTCCAGGGCGGGCAGCTCCACGACCATGGTGGCGCCGCCGCCGGGCGTGGGCTGGGTCCAGATCTGCCCTCCATGCTCGGAAATAACTCCAAAACAGACGCTCAAACCAAGGCCGGTTCCCTTGCCCACATCCTTGGTGGTAAAAAACGGGTCAAAGATGCGGCTGCCGATCGATTCCGGAATCCCGGGCCCGTCGTCGGCGAATGAGATACGGATCTTTCCGTCCGCGAACCGGGCTGAAACCTTGATGAGACCGGCGCCGTTCTCCCCCATCATCGCCTGCTCGGCATTGGTGATCAGATTGAGAAAGACCTGCTGCAGCTGGTGGGGGTCTGCCGTCGTGGCCGGCATGTCTTCGCAAAGATCGGTTTCGACCCCGATGTTATTGACCTTGAGGTCGTAGGCTTTCAGCTCCAGGGCTTCCCCGATGACGGCATTGATGTCAACACGGCTGCGTTCCGGCTGATGCTTGCGGGCAAACGACAGCAGGTGGCGCACGATCCGGGTGGCGCGTTCCGCCTCCCGGTAGATGCCCTCGGCATCCTGTTTGGCCTTGTCGCCGATATCCTGTGTCAACAGCAGCTGGGCATAACCGATCACGCCCGTCAGGGGATTGTTGATCTCATGCGCTACTCCAGATACCAACTGCCCCACAGCCACCATCTTCTCCGACTGCAGCAGTTGCTCGCGAAGGCGCGCGGATTCCGTGATATCACGCAGGATGTGGACGACGCCCACAGTTTTCCCCTCCGAATCAACCATGGGATCCAGGGCCAGTTCGAGAGTGCGCCCGTCCGGCGTCACGGTCTCGCTCCGGCTGGACGAAGAATGAGGCTGTGAAGATTTCAGGGGACAGATGGAATCGTCCGCGCAGAGGTCTCCCAGGACCTCAGTGCACTTACGGCCCAGCAGCCCGTTTACGGGACTGCCGGCGATTTTTGCCGCTGCCCGGTTCAGGCGAACCGTCCGGTTGTCGGCATCGACGATAACAATGCCTTCCTTGACGGAATCAAATGTCGTTTCCCACTCCTTTTTGGCCCTCGAGACATCCTTGAACAGATGCTGGTTGACCAGGGCCAGCGCCACCTGGCCGGCTATCGGCCGTAAGTCTTCGATGTCCTGGAGACCGAAGGCATTTTCCTTGAAACTGTTGAGGTTCATCGAGCCCATTACCTCACCCTGGGCAAACATGGGTACGCTCAATTGGGATCTAAATCCATCTGCCGCCAGCTGCTTCTTGCCGTTCAGCTCCTCGCCCTCACTGAGATCGCCACTCAGAAACGGCTTGCCGCTCCTGACCACCGAGCCCGGGATGGTGCCGTCGGCGGAAAAGACGTGATCGTCCCCCCACTCCGGGGGACCGAGGCCGCGCTGGACCAAGAGTCTCAGCCTCCCCTTGCCGGCATCCACGGTGATACTCAACCGGTCGAAATCAACCAGTTTCCTCGTCTCGGCAACGAAATCGTCATAGACATCCCCGATATCGAGGCTGGAGGCCAGCGTCACCGCTATATTGCTTCGGGCGATGGCCTTCTTTGTATTCTTGACAGATTCCTGATAAAGCTTTGCTTTCTCCAGGGCGACGCCGACCTGCAGGCCGATCTGTGTCAGGAGACGCGAGTCCTCGTCTGAAAAGGCGCCCACCCGGCGGGCGGCCAGAGAGATGGTGCCGATGTTCCTGCTCTTTGATTTTAAAGGCGCTCCTACATACGAAAGCTGACCGTCCTCGATGATCTCGGGTGAAACCCTGTCGGTGAGGCGCATGTCGTCGAAGATTACCGCCTCGCCAGACTCCACGACATACGACGGACAGCCTTTTCCTTTGGGCAGGCGCGACACCGCTTTCTTCAACGAATCACCGATCCCTTCCGCGGCGGCCATAACCATATCGCCGGTTGCTCTGTCCAGAAGATGGATGGTGGCAAGGTCTCCCTTCTTCATGTCCAGGACCTGGCGAAGAGCCGCCCTCATGGTTTCCTGGAGGTCAAGGGAGGCGGCCAGGTTCTCGCTGATTTTGTTGAGCTCTTCCAGCTCGGCGCTGTGGCGCAACAGCTCCTCGTTGGCGCGCCGCAGTTCCGTGATATCATTCAGGACGATGGTCCTGCCCCCCTCCCGGCCCTCGTCGTTGAGGATCGGTACGATCTCGACACTGAAGTGGCGGCCGTTTCTCTCGACTTCCAGCCGCCGCACGGCGTTCTGTTGGAAAACATCGCAGCGCTCGCAGGCATCCCGCTTTTGTTTGAAGGAGCCCTGGATCTGGTCATGGCAGAAGGTGCCGCACTGCAGCCAGCAGCGCCGGTCCGCGCTTTCATAGGAAGGACAATCAAGCTTGGTGCAGCCCTTCACCTGCCAGCACGCCAGCATCTCATCCTGAACGATTTCCCGCTGGATTGCTTCATTGAGCGCCGGCACGCCGGTATCCGCCGAGCGCTCCAGCTCGGTCGCCGGCTTTCCCAGGGCTGCTTCCGCAGCGGGGTTGACCGAGATGATCACGCCATCACGGTCGGCCACGATGATGCCGTCACCGATGCTCTGATGGATGGCGCGGATGCGGCGTTTCTCTTCCTCCAGCTGCTTTGTGCGGCGCTCCAGCGATTCCGCCATGAAATTAAAGGAGTTGCCCAGCCGTGACAGCTCGTCATGGCCCCACATGACGACCCGCTGGGACAGGTCACCCCGGGACATGGCGTCGGCTGCTCCCGAGAGGTCCAGCACCGGCTTCAGCAGCCGCCGGCCGGCGAAGCCGGCCAGGCCCAGCCCCAGCAAGATGGCGATCGCGGCGGCTCCCCAGCTTGCCGCCACGGCTGACTGCCTGGCCTTGTCCCGGGTCTGGACCGCCTGATCCCGGTCGGCCGTAAACGAGGCAGCTATATTCGAGCGCAGGCCGAGCATCCTTTGGTGGAGCGAGTCCAGCTCCCCATCAAGCTGCGAAATGTTGGCACCGGCAGTATCAGCCAGAGGCACCATCTGCCTCAGAAATATATTTTTGACGCGAGTGTGGATCAAGAGGCACTCGGTGAACCAGGCCCGCTCCTGGATGCTGTCGGCAAACGCCGCTGCCCTATCGTGCGCGCTGTCCACCTGGCCGGCTGCCGCCATGAACAAGCCCACCGCCATGGCGTGATCTGTCATGCCGCCGGCATGATCGATGACGAGCTGGTTGGAGGCGATCATTTCCTTTTGGAGGCTTTCCTCCATCTGGGACAGGTCGCTCAGTGCCCGCGTGTGAGAGCCTACGTCCTGGGTGGTTTCGTCAACGATTCTCTGGTAACGGTAAAAAAAGAAGGAGGGCAGGGCAAAAGCGACGATAATGGCCAGCATCGGCAGGACTATCTTCAACCCCAGCCGGCTGCGGAACACTCCGAAAAATTCCCTTATTCTCTTCATGGCATTTTCGATAAGAGGAGGCTTTGGCTCTCGCCTTCAATTTTCTATCGACTGCGGAGGGTTTACCTTTATCCTCGAGATGAAGGACGTCGAGATGAGGAGGGAGTCCTGGGAGCGGCTACTCGCGAACCTGTCCGGACCCGCGGATGACGTATCTGGAGCCGGTCATCTCCTCTATCCCCATGGGGCCGCGGGGATAGACGCGGTCAGTATTGATGCCGCTGGCCGGGCCGATGCCGAAAGGCAGCCCGTCGGTGAGGCGGGTGGAAGCGTTCCAATAGGTGGCGGCGCTGTCGACGAGCTTCAGAAAGCGCTCGCCCTTTTCCTCATCGCCGGTGACGATGGCGTCCGCCAGGCCTGAGTGGTAGCGCCGGATGTGGGCAATGGCCTCGTCGAAGCCGCTGACAACCTTGAGCGACAGGATCAGGTCCAGGTACTCGGTGTCCCAATCCTCCTCGGTGGCCGCCTCCCAGCCGGGTATGATCGCGCGCGCCGCCTCATCGGCGCGAACCGTCACACCGGCGGCTGCCAGCGCCTCTGCCAGCGCCGGCAGCATCTCCGCAGCGCAGGCCTCATCCACCAGCACAGTCTCGGCGGAGTTGCAGGTGCTGGGGCGGTTGGCCTTGGCGTTGACTACAATGCCGACTGCCATCTGGCGGCCGGCGCTGGACTCCACGTAGACGTGGCAGAGGCCGCGGTAGTGTTTCATCACCGGTATCCGCGACTGCTCGGTCACGGCCTTTATGAGCCGGTGGCTGCCCCTGGCGATCACCAGGTCGATGAGCCCGGCCAGGCCCAGCAGCTCGCTGACGGCTTCGTGCGCTGTGGTCTCGATGAACTGGACGGCGCCGGCTGGAAGGCCGGCGGCCGTGCCGGCCTCGGTCATCAGCCGGGCCAGGATGCTGTTGGAGTTGATTGCTTCCGACCCGCCCCGCAGAATGATGCAGTTGCCGGCCTTGAGGCTGAGTCCGGCGGTCTCGGTGGTGACATTTGGCCGGGCCTCGTAGACGATGGCGATGACTCCTATGGGGCTGCGCACCCGGGACAGTTTCATGCCGTTGGGCGCCGTCCACGACTTGATCACCTCTCCCACCGGGTCGGCCATGGCGGCGATATCCCGCAGATTGCTGGCCATTAGCCGGACCCGGTCGCCGTTGAGCATGAGCCGGTCAAGCATGGCCGTGGTCAGGCCCTTCTGACGCCCCGCATCCAGGTCGATGGCGTTGGCCGCCTCGATATCCGCCAGCCCGGCTTCCAGGGCGGCGGCCATGGCAATCAGGGCGGCGTTTTTCACTCCAGCGGGAAGAACCGAGAGCTCGTGGGCGGCCTCACGGGCCGCTCTGGCTTTTTCTGTTACCGTCGTCATGCCCGGTCGATTTCCTTTCAGGCGTTTGGCTGGGACCGAACCTGCATATTATATATAAACGCGGCCCGTCATGAAGTTGGCCGCTGCGATTGCGACCTGGGGTCAACGCATCAGGAACGCCCGCCGGGGTCGTCCGGGCCGGGGAGATGATATATAATTTCCGGGCTTGCCAACGTGAAAGGAGAGCAATAATCATGGTTGAGAGGGGAGACATCAAAGCACCGCTTGATGTCCCGCAGTCCAGGCGGGACGAGTACATCGACAACTACCTGCTCATGACGAAGAGCACCGGTAGGCTGATGCTCTTTGCTGGCGACCAGAAAGTGGAGCATCTCAACAAGGATTTTTATGGGGAATATGAGCTGGGGAAGATTCCTGAAGATGACGCCGACCCGGAGCACATGTTCCGCATCGCCAGCAAGAGCACGATTGGCGTCTACGCCACCCAGATCGGCATGATCTCCAGATACGGGATGGATTATCCTGATGTCCCCTATCTGGTCAAGCTCAATTCCAAGACCAACTTGGTCAAGAAGAGCACCATGGACCCGTTCAGCAACCAGTGGCTGCCGGTCCAGAACGTCGTCGACCTCAAGCGCGAGTCGGGGCTCAAGATCCACGCGGTCGGCTACACCATCTATCTGGGCAGCACCTACGAGCCGCAGATGCTCCAGCAGGCGGCCGAGATCGTCGCCGAAGCCCACAGCCACGGCCTGCTCACGGTGTTGTGGATCTACCCGCGCGGCAAGGACGTCGCCGACGAGAAAGACCCGCACCTGATCGCCGGCGCCACTGGCGCGGCGCTCACCCTGGGCTCCGACTTCGTCAAGGTGAACTACCCCAAGGCGGAGGGCCAGGAATCGGCAGAGATCTTCAAGGAAGCCGTTGTGGCGGCCGGACGCTGCGGCGTCGTCGCCGCCGGGGGTTCCTCTACCGACGCCCGCGCCTTTCTCCAGCGGCTCCATGATCAGATCTTCATCAGCGGCGCCATCGGCAACGCCACCGGGCGCAACATCCATCAGAAGCCGCTGGATGAAGCAGTCCGCATGTGCGACGCCATCTCCGCCATCACTCTGGCCGGCATGTCCGTGGAAGAGGCCGTCAACGTCTACGAGGGCAGCAAGTGCCTGACCCTGACCTGAAACCGCTCCAATCCTGAAGCAGCACCGGCCCCCCGCGTAGCGACGCGGGGGGCTTTCCCTTTATACTGGGCGCATGGTCATCGATTTTCACACCCACATCTTCCCGCCGGACGTGATCCGCGGCCGGGAAAGCTACCTGGACCGGGAAGCCTGGTTTGCCGAGCTTTATGGCCGGCCTGAAGCGCGCATGGCGACGGTTGAGGATTTGATCGAGGAGATGGACCGTTCGGGAGTCGACATGGCCGTCGCCTGCGGGTTTGCCTGGAACAGCCTCGAGCTCTGCGCCTATGGCAATTCCTACATCGCGGACGCCGCAGCCCGCTTCCCCGAACGCATCATCGGCTTTGCCTGCGTGCCGCCGCTGCGTCCCGGAGCCGCGGCGGAGCTGGAGCGCTGCGCTTCCCTGGGCCTGAAAGGCGTCGGCGAACTCATGCCGGACGGGCAGGGCTTTGACCTGGATGACACCGCCGGACTGGCGCCGCTGGCCTCCGCGGCGGCTGCCCATGGGTTGCCCCTGCTGGTTCACCTCAGCGAGCCGGTGGGCCACAGCTACCCCGGCAAGGGAACAACCACCCCCGGCAAGGGCTACCGGTTCGTCCGCGCCTTCCCTGAGCTGAAGGTGGTGCTGGCCCACTGGGGCGGCGGCCTGCCCTTTTATGAGCTGATGCCGGAGGTGCGGGAAGCCATGGCCAACGTCTATTACGACTGCGCCGCCAGCCCTTTGCTCTATGACGGCGGCGTCTTCACGGTGGCGCTGCGGCTGCTGGGGCCGGAAAAGATTCTGTTCGGCAGCGACTTTCCGCTGATCTCCCCCGGGCGCTACCGGCGCGAACTCGAGGGCCTGGAACTGGACGGAAGTGCTTACGATGCCATCATGGGGGGCAACGCTGCCCGGCTTCTGGGGGTGGGCAGATGAACCTGCAGGAAACTTTGGAGATGCTGGCCCGGGGAGAGATTACGGTTGACGAAGCCCGGTCGCGCCTCTCACTGTCCGGCCTCGCGGCCGTGGGTGAATTCGCCTTGCTGGATACGGAGCGCCATGCCCGCAAAGGGGTGCCCGAAGTGGTTTTCGCGGCCGGCAAGACTTCGGAACAGCTCGAGCGCATCTGTGACGGGATGGTGAAGGCGGCAGGGCGGGCCATCATCAGCGGCCTCGACGACGAGCAGTGGCAGGCGCTGGAGGCCGACTTCACCGGCCTCGTCCGCGTAGCCAACCGCGACGCGGGGATGATGGTGCTCCGGCAGGAAGGAAAGGAGCCGGGAGCCACAGGCGGCCGCATCGGCATCCTTTCGGCGGGGACGGCCGATGTGCCCGCCGCCGAACAGGCCCGCATTATCGCCGAGGAGATGGGTTGTGAGGTGATACAGGCCTACGACGTGGGTGTCGCCGGAGTCCACCGTTTGCTGGAACCTCTGAAACAGATGATCGAGGCGGACGTGGCGGCCGTGGTCGTGGCCGCCGGCATGGAGGGTGCGCTGCCCTCGGTAGTGGCAGGCCTGATGCCAATACCGGTGATCGGCCTGCCTACCTCGACCGGTTACGGCCTGGGGGGCAAGGGCGTCACCGCCCTGCTGGCCATGCTGCAAAGTTGCTGTCCCGGCCTGGCAGTCGTCAATATCGATAACGGTATCGGCGCTGGTGCGACCGCGGCCCTAATTGCCAACCATGCCGCAAAAAGCAGGGGACTTGCTGGGTAATCTTCAAGAAATTGGGGCCGGCGGAGCTTCAAGAAGCAGGGGCTGGCACCGATAAAAAAACTAGCCGGCAAACCATTTCACTGTCCCATGATTTCACTTACGCTTTCCAGCACCCTCAGAGAGAACCACGATGAGATCATCCAGCGCTGGCTGGAGAATATCCATGGGCGGACAGCCGAAGATTACGAGCAGGTGCTGCGTACGCCCATGGGCCATGCCGTGGCCACCAACCTCCTCAATTACGCGGTGGAACTGATGGGGGCGGAAGAATACCAGGAGTCAGAATTGTTGCACCGCGCCCGTGACGCCGCCCGGGACGCTTCCTTTCGCCGGGCCGCGGTGGGCTTCTGTCTGCCCGACATTATAACCACCGCCATGGCGCTTCGTTCGGCCATGCAGGAAACACTGCTAAACCACGTCACTCCCGGAGACAGCGTCGACGAGCAGACGATAGTCGAGGGATTGTTGGCGATAAACAGGCTGGGAGACGCCATCGTTTCCGGCGAGATTGCCGGTTATTTCGCCTACCACGAATACACCGACAAGGAAGAGAACCGCCGCAACCACATGGTGTAGCGCCGGGCCGCCACCCCTTTTTCAGAACAGGGTGAGACCGTTTTCCTTCCAGACCCCCATCTGCCGGAATTTCTGAAAGCGTTCCTGCTTTCTCAGTTGTGGATGGATGGCTTCCAGCTCCCTGAGGTTGTCTTCCAGAGCCTCCTTGACAATCCGCGCCGCGGCGGCGTGGTCGCGGTGGGCGCCGCCGCGAGGCTCCGGTAATACCGCATCCACCGCCTGGAGCTCCAGCAAGTCGGATGAGGTGAGCCTGAGGGTCTGGGCCGCCAGGTGGGCCTCGTCCGCGTCCTTCCAGAGGATAGCCGCGCAGGACTCCGGCGAGATAACGGAGTAGATCGAGTTCTCGAGCATCAGTACGCGATCCGCCAGAGCCAGCGCCAGGGCGCCGCCGCTGCCGCCCTCGCCGATGATGACCGCGACTGTCGGCACATCCAGCCGCGCCATGCACAGAAGCGACCCGGAAATGGCGCCCGCCTGGCCGCGTTCTTCGGCGGCCACGCCTGGATAAGCCCCCGGAGTGTCAATAAAGGTGAGGACCGGGATGCCAAACTTGTCCGCCAGGTTCATCAGCCGCTGGGCCTTGCGATAACCTTCGGGGCGGGCCATGCCGAAGTTCCGCCGGGTCCGGGCCGCCAGGTCACGGCCTTTTTGGTGTCCGATCACCATGATCGTGCGCCCCATGTAGGCCGCCAGGCCGCCGACGATGGCGGGATCGTCCGCGAAGCAGCGGTCCCCCCTCAGCTCGATAAACCCCGGGAACATCTGGTGGATATAATCCTGCGTGTAGGGCCGCTCCGGATGGCGCGCCAGCTCCACCCGGCCCCAGACCGCCTTGTCGAGGTGGCGGTTGTGCCCCAGCTCCCGCAGCCGCTGGGAAACCTTGGCTATCTCATCTTTTAGGTGGACGCCGGGAAGGGTTGGCAAGCGACTTAATTCTGCCAATCGCTTCCGCAAACGCCCCTCTTCGTCCTGGACGGCTTTCTTCTTCTTCCCAAAGGGGTTCGAGGGCACAGGCGACACCCCCTTCCAGCATCCCGAGGATCTGCACCAGCCTGTCCTTGAGCTCGGAGCGGGGAATTATCATGTCTACCTGGCCGTGCTCTACGTTTGATTCTGCCAGGCCAAACCCTTCCGGCAGCTTCTCCTTGATTGTCTGCTCGATGATGCGGGGGCCGGCAAAGGAAAGGAATGCGCCCGGTTCGGCGATGACCACGTCTGAGAGAGTGGCGAAACTGGCCAGAACGCCGCCGGTGGTGGGGTGGGTCAGCACGCTGACAAAGGGAACCGGGACCTGGGCCATAAGCTCGACGGCGCAGGTCGTCTTGGCCATCTGCAAGAGCGAGAGGATCCCCTCCTGCATGCGGGCCCCGCCGGAAGCACAGACAACCGCCAGGGGCACCCTGGTCTCGATGGCGGTCTCGGCGGCGCGCCAGAATTTCTCGCCTACGACACTGCCCATGCTGCCACCAAGGAACTGGAAATCCATCACCGCCAGGACCACCTCCATCTTGTGGATGCGGGCGGTGCCCGTCAGCATGGCTTCAGGGAGGCCGGTGTCGTATTCAGCCTCCTCGACCCGCTCCGGGTAGGGCCTTAGATCGAAGAAATCCAGGGGGTCGGCGGAACGCAGGTTGGCGGCAATCTCCGACCATGTGCCTGTATCGGCGAGCTGGGCGACACGCTCCCGCGCGGTGACCCGAAAGTGGTGGCCGCAGTGGCGGCAGACGCGGTAATTTTCTTCCAGCTCTTCCGCGGTCAGCAGCTGGCTGCACTGCGGGCAGCTCTCGGCCCCCTTGAGGACTTCGCCTCTGTTGCGGCGGGAAATGTCAACCGAAACCTTTTGCGCCATGCCAGCCTCCTTCGGTTTCGCGTCAGGGAGCCCGGAACAGCAGGGTGACGTTGTGGCCGCCGAACCCGAAGGAGTTGGTCGCTGCCACCCGCACCTGCTGTTCGCGGACCCGAAGGGGAACGTAATCCAGGTCACACTCGGGGTCGGGATTATCCAGATTGATGGTCGGCGGGACGGCGCTCCTGTCAATGGCCAGGATGCAGACCGCCGCCTCCAGGGCGCCGGACGCGCCCAGGCAGTGCCCCATCATCGACTTGGTTGAGCTGATCGCCACTTTGCGGGCATGGTCGCCCAGGGCGATCTTGATACTCTTGGTCTCGATGGTGTCCCCGGGAGGGGTCGAGGTGCCGTGGGCGTTGATGTAATCTATGCCGGCCGGTTCCAGCCCGGCTTCCCTGAGCGCCGCCAGCATCGCCCTGGCCTGGTTCTCGCCGCTCGGCTCCGGCAGGCTCATGTGGAAGGCGTCGCCGGTCATGCCGTAACCCGCCACCTCCGCAAGGATTTTGGCGCCGCGGGCCACGGCCCGCTCGCGCTCTTCCAGCACCAGGATGGCCGAGCCCTCTCCCATTACGAATCCGTCGCGCTCCAGGTCAAACGGGCGGCTGGCCTTTTCCGGCTCGTCGTTGCGCGCCGACAGGGCGCCCATCTGGGCAAAGGCAGCGATGCCGACCGGGCTGATGGAAGCCTCGCTGCCGCCGGTCAGCATCACTTCGGCGGCGCCGCGCTTGACGATCTCGAAGGCGTCGCCGATGGCATTGGCCGCCGCCGAGCAGGCGGTGCAAACGGTGCTTACCGGGCCCCGGGCCCCCAGGTGGATCGAGACCTGGGCGGACGCCATGTTGGCGATCTCCATGGGGATAAAGAAGGGGCTGATCCGGTCAGGGCCCTTTTCCAGCAGCACGGCTGTCTCTTTCTCAAAAGTCTTGACGCCGCCGATGCCGCTGGCCACCAGCACGCCGATGTTTTCGGCGTCGGCGGCCACGTCCAGCCCGGCGTGCTCCACCGCCATGCTGGCGGCGGCCACTGATAACTGGGCGAAGCGGTCCATGCGGCGGGCGCTCTTGCGGTCAACGTAGTCGGTGGGCTCGAAACCTTTGACCTCGGCGGCGATACGTACCTTGTAATCGCTGGCATCGAACTGGGTTATCGGCCCGACACCGGATGCTCCGGAAGTGAGGGCATCCCAGTAGGCTTCGATCCCGGTACCCAGCGGCGAG
>JAJYIN010000044.1 GCA_021790075.1 Actinomycetes bacterium
CGTCGGGGGCGACTGGTATGTCGTGGCTTTCTGCCGCCTGGCCGGCGCCGAACGGATATTCCGTTTCGAGAGGATAAAGAGCGCCGCCGTGCTGGATGAGCATTTCGAGCCGCGCGGCATCGATCTGGAACCGTACCGCGCCAACCCTTGGGGCGGGGAGCCGCCGCAACTGGCGCGCCTGGTCTTCTCTCCGGACGTGGCGCGTTTCGTGGGTGAGAGACGGCCCACTGCCCGCCTGCTCGGCGATGGTTCGCTTGTTGACGATATTCCATACTTCTCACTTAACTGGCTGACAAGCGAGGTACTCAAATACCGCGGTGAGGCCGTGGTGACCGGGCCTGCAGAAGCCCGCGGGGCCGTCGCCGCCGCGGCCGCGGAGCTGGCTGCCAGGTACAGCTGACATGTTTACGGACAAGCGCTGCGGCGGTACAATAACAAAAGTAAAAAGCTTGATTCTCAGGGTACTTGGGGGAACTCGAATAACGTGATTCGCAGGATATCCATAACCTTGGGTGGGTTTGTGGCGCTGTTCCTCTTTGCCCAGAGCCTGGCAGGGGCTGCCATCAGCACCACTCAGCTCACCAACGATCCGGGCAACCAGGGCCGTCCCGACGTGAATGGTTCCACTGTCGTGTGGAAAGACAACCGCAACGGCAACTGGGACATATACATGGAAAACCTGGTTAACCGCACGGAGGCCCCGGTAAGCACCGATCCCGCCTACCAGAACCTTCCCGTCACCAACGGTTTCATCGTCGTCTGGCAGGATAACCGCAACGGTGACAATGACATCTACATGAAGAACCTGCTCACCGGCGTCACCGAACCGCTCGTTTCCGCCCCGGGCAACCAGATGCTGCCCGCCATCAGCGGCACCAAGGTCGTGTACGTCGACAACCAGGTCGATGCCAGCCCGACCGATACCAGCCCCAACAACAATATTTACGAGATTGACCTCTCCACCCGCGTCATCACGCCGGTTTGTACCGCCGCCGCCTCCCAGTGGCAACCCCGCATCAGCGGCGACAAGGTCGTCTGGCAGGATAACCGCAACGGGAAGTGGGATCTGTATATGAAAGACCTCTCTACCGGTGTCGAAACGCCGGTGTGCACCGATGCCGGCAACCATGAGGTACCCGACATCGACGGGAACCGCGTCGTCTGGCAGGACTACCGCAACGGCCAGTACGACATCTGGATGAAGGACCTGTCCACGGGCGTAGAGCAGCCCGTGACGAATGACGCCGCCTTCCAGAACTCGCCGCGCATCAGTGGCGACCTGATTGTCTGGGAGAATTACGATTACAGCAACACGGCCGACGATTACGACATTTACATGAAAAATTTGACTACGGGCGTTATCAGCGGTCTGGCAAGCGGCCCATCGACACAGGCACGCCCTGCCGTCAACGGCGAGACTGTCGTCTGGGAACAGACGGGCGCCAACGGCTACGACATCTGGATGGCCCATGTTCCCGACGTGACGCCGGCGGCGGTCAGCAACGAAACCCCCGCGGACGGTTCTGTCACCGATTGCGCCTCTCCCGTGATACAGGCCGCCTTCTCCGACAACCGGACCGGCATCGATACGGGCTCGGTGCGCCTGCTGCTGGACGGCAACGATGTCACGGCCGGCAGCTCTGTCAGCGATACAGGAATCAGTTATGCCGCCAATTCACTTGCCAGCGGCCCGCACACGGCCTCCCTCTCCGTTTCCGACGGCGCCGGCAACGCCGCCAATGTGACCTGGCAGTTCACGGTCTCGCCGCCGGTGCTGAAACTGGCTGGAGCGCATTCGTACTGGGCCAGTTACAGCGATTACACCAACCGCGTCCTCTCCGTGGCGTATTCGCTCAGCAACCCCGCTACCGGTGCAGCGGTCGGAACGCAGATTATCGCCTCCACGGCCACGTCCGGTGTGCTGTTCATCACCCCGGCTCCCGTGCCCGTGGGCGATATCGCCCCGGGCGCACAGAGCCAGGCCGTGGTCCAGTACCTGATTCCCCCGGGCGTGAACAACTTCAAGACTTCCGTCTACGTTTCCGACAGCGATACCTGTGGTGGAGCTTACTACTTTCCCGGTCCGCCGCCTGGAGTCTAGTCCGGTTCAGCCACCCGCCAATCGGGCCCAGCCGCTCTCACCACAGCGTGTCCATCCCGTTCCCGGCTCCGTCTTCTCTTTTATCCGGATAACTGACCCGGCCGTCATCGATCAAGGCAAATCCGGTCATGGGATGCGGCCTTACCTTGCTGTCCGGCATGATCTCCTCCACCTGCCACCCCCGGGCCATGAGCGCATCGGAGATGAGCGAGCGGTGGCAGCGCCAGGGAAGCCCTTCGGCACACATGACCACGGTGCGGTTCGCCGCGGCCAGTTCCTCCAAGCGGGCAAGCCCGCGGTCAAACTCATCCGTCTGCATGTAATCTGCATACGCGCGGAAGCGCGGGTTGCGCCAGCCCGTGTTCGGGGAGGGCCCGGTACCGTGCCGGAGGCCGCCCAGTTTCTCGAGGTGGACGTAGGCGATACCCGCATCCTCAAGGGCGGCGCCCAATAACAGGAAGATGTTTCCAGGTCTAAAATCGAACCAGTCCTGGGCACAGTGCCGGCAGCCCATTTTATTATGATAGAGCTGACTTATTGTCTGGCTTATTCTCTGGAAGATGCTATAATTATCGCCGTGGATTAGTATACCGCTTCATGGTAGGGGGAGCAGTCGATTATTACTAAAAATGGTCGACCATGCTAAAACCATGAAATTGCTGAAGCTGAATCTGGCCGGCGCCGGGCTTATTCTGACCTGCCACAACCCGGAACTTGCATATTTCCTCGAAGAAGAGTTGTCTTCCTTTCGCGACGATCGCATCAATGGACAGAGTTCACGCATTGCCGTTGATCTGGTCGAGACGCAAAATCCTCTATTTGAACGAATCGAGCTGGGAGAAAATAAGTTCCTCCTCCCTGGGAAGACCGAGCTGCTCATCGAGTATCGGGAGAGAGAGGACGGACCCGTGCTAACTATGCACGCCCGTCTTGATACGGGAGCCGATAACTCGGCTCGCCGCTTCCTTTGCTCCTTTATCCTCAACCATTGCCTCAACCTTTTTCTTCAGATTCAGAACCGGCGTGAATCACGGCACTTCCTGATGATGCATGCGTGCGGCGTGGTCGTAGACGGCGGGGCATTTCTTTTTACCGGCGCCAGCGGCGCCGGCAAGAGTACGATAGCGCGCGAGTTGATGAACATGGAAACCGCCATGGTTCTTGGTGACGATATGATCATTCTTGTGAGTGACCAACAGGGATGGAAAGCGTTCGGGTCGCCGCTCGGCGGGGATATCCCGCGTGCGGAACTGAAAAATACCGGCGCGCCGCTGAAAGCAATTTTCGTGATCAGGCAGGCCGCGAAAGTTGAATGCCGGCCGCTCGAAAGGGCGCAGATCATTCCTTCCCTGATAACGGCGGTTGTGCCCGTGCTTCCGCTCAAATTCACCGCGAACCAAAAGATGGCGGAATATGACAGGCAGAGCCTTGATCTCCTCATTGGCGAAGCAGCCATGCTGGCATCGGCAGTTCCTTGCTTTTCACTCGTCCTGACTCTTCGGGACAGTCCGTGGAAAGAGATTTTTATGACACACAAGGGAGGAATTGCAAATGGATGATCTTGGACCGGAGACAGTCGTATCCCAATCCGGCGATGTGATTTCCAGAGAAGTCAATGGCCAGCTGGTCCTGCTGACGCCATCGACGGGAACGGTTCACGAACTCGATGAGATCGGCGTCCAGATCTGGTCTCTTTGCGCGAAGCCAAGAAGCATCGAGTCGATCGCTGACAGGATCGTCGAGGAATACGACGTTGAAAAAGAAGTTGCTGAAGAAGACATCACTTCATTCATAGGACAGATGATAGAAATAGGCGCGGTAAGAAAAGGCTGAGGCTGGATGGACGCAAACAAGGAAGAATTTTCAGTCATCGATCACATGGAGAGCCGCAGGAAGGACGGTGAGCATAATCCGCTGACGGCCACTTTTGAGCTTACGCAGAAATGTAATCTTCGTTGCTGTCATTGTTATTTGGAGCACCGCCAGGAAGGCTCCGAACTCCCGGCCAGCCGGTGGCTGGCTTTTATCGATGAGGTAGCTGACTTCGGCGCCTATTTCGCCAGTTTTACCGGCGGAGAGGTCTTCCTGCGGCCCGATCTGCTTGAAATCGCCCGCTGCGCGCTCAAGCGCGGGATTTTCTTTCAGTTCCAGACGAACGGGACATATATCGATGCAGAAATGGCTGCCGTCATCCAGGATCTGCAGCCGACCAAGGTCGAGATCAGCATCTACGGGCCAAATGGCGCGATCCATGACAGAATCACCGGAATTCGTGGTTCATTCGATAAATCGATGCGGGCCATAGAGCTGCTGAGGAAACGAAACATTAATGTAATCCTCAAGGCCTCTGTCATGCCGGAAAACAAGAACCACGTTCAGGCAATGAGAAAATTGGCTGATGACGCCGGTTTATGGATCATGTTCGATGCCAATATCATGCCTGGGGTGTTCGGGTCGGAAAAACCGCTGACCTATCGTATGAATAATGATGAATACCGCGATTATATGATCGCTGAGAACTGGGGCAACGCGCCGGGGAAGGAACTCCAGCACATAAGAGATGACATAAGCAGGCCGGACCGGCGGGTGCTTTGTACGGCCGCAAAAAAGCGGTTTACCATAACAGCGATAGGAGAAATTATACCCTGCCCTATTTGGCGGCAGAGCTGCGGCAGCCTGCTGGATCAAAGCCTGGCATCGATCTGGTATGGCGAAAAGATGACTGAAATGCGAAAACTGAAGTTTGAGGACTTGAAGAATTGTGCTAGCTGTAAGACTTATGAAAGCTGCACCCGTTGTGCCGGGCTGGCTTTTCTTGAGAGTGGCGATTACCGCAGTTGCCCTCAAGAGAGCCTGCGGGTGAGTAGTTTGCTGAACCAGCTCAGAGCCGAAAAGCAAAAAAGCTCAAACAATGATTCCGATATTTCATCACCGGGTCCCGGTCATGATGAATAGCAAGGCTGCCTAATCAGGATGATAATACCTGATAAATTTTATAATATTAGCTTAAAAACTTCTGTTGACAGAAAATAATGGAAGTTGTATCTTAACAGCTCGTGCACGACCTTTTTGTAAAGGTAGGGTGACTGGGGGAAAGGAGGGATCATGAAGAAGACTTATGCGAAGCCGGTGATCAAGTCCTTCTTGATCAATGAGCCTTTGGCTTATGCGTGCAACGTGTACAATGCTTCATGTTGCAAAGGGAGATGGACAGGGTGCAACCTCCCGACTGATCTTCACTTAGTTTGTGATTAGGAAATACCTCAAGTGTTTGAAAGAAGGGCTTGTGCGCAGGCACAGGCCCTTTTTCAATGTGAAAAAAGACTTTTATGAACCCATCGCAAGAGAAATCCGGCGACCGGATAGATTTAGAGCAAAATGACGAACTGTGGCGGGAGGTAATCAGGCAGGGGCACAGGGTAAGCCTGCGGATAGCATCAGAAAGCATGTTGCCCACCCTGAGGCTCGGTGACCGAGTCATCGTGCAACGATATCCCCTTACCAGGCAGCCCCGGCTCGGCGACATAGGTCTGTTCCACATTCATGACCGCTGGATCGTGCATCGGATCATTGGCAAAGCAGAGCGCGAAGGTCAATTATTTTACAGGCAAAAAGGTGACGCCGACAACTATTCCTTGCTGACGGCCGCTGAAGCTGTCAGTGGCAGAGTTGTTGAAATAGAGCGGGGCTCCAGGCAGGTCGTGCTGGAAGGCTGGCTGCAGGACATGATGATGATTTCGCTGGGGTCATTCTTCCTCGTCTCGGACCTGTTGCGCCGAAGCGTGTCATCGCGTTGGGGGGCCGGCACCAAACAGGTTTCGCCTTCCGCCTGGCGTGCGACAGCCTCCTGGCTGTTTGGCAGGTTAAAAACCATGCTGATGCTGGTTTACCTGGGGATTATGCGTCTGACAGCCAGGAGGTAATCAGACCGGCTCGCAGCTCATCCAGGCCGGCCCCGCCTTGCCTCCTGGGCCAGCCAGAGGATCCTGCTGAGCAGCAGCCGCATGACGGTCATGGCGCGGCGCCACCAGCGGCCGCAGCCCTGGGCCTCCAGCAGGCCGCTGCGGCGGGCCCCCAGCCAGGCGAGAGAACGGCCCCCCATTTTTTGCAGCCTGCCGCTGGTGTCAAGTACCTTCCCATCTCTCACCACGGCGCTCACCACGCCAATGATCTCTTCCCGCCCGACGGGAGGGTCGGGGGTGCGGGAGTTGTCCCCCATCGTAACAAAGCCACGGCCGTGAAGGGAATCGCTGCAGCGGATGAGGCGGTGAACCATGACAATGCCCGAATCCTGCCGCCGGGTCAGCACCACGCTGCCAGGCAGCAACGGCTCCGCCGGTGAGCAGATGACCACGCTGTCACCGGAGCGAATCAGGGGGTGCATGCTTGTTCCTGTTGCCTGGAAACGGAAACTGCCACCGCGGGACAGGACCTCAGCCGCCAGGCCGGCGAGTTCGTCGTTGCCGATGACCCGGCTGGCCGCCGGCTCAGCTATCGAGGAGCCGCCGGACATAGTCGACAGTCTCCGGCCCGGGCACAAACTCGAGTTCGCGGCCGGGCACAGTCAGAGCAACGTCAGTGGCTATCCCCGTGCTGAAACCCAGGCCTTCCTGGTTCCAGAAAGTCGGAAAGGAACGAGCCATCAGGCGTGAAGCAGTCTGGGCCGGGCTCAGACTGGAAACCGTGTTTGTTTCACCATGAGAAAGGAAAAAGATGGCCGCCAGAGGGACCCCTCCGGGATCAGCCAGGCCGGCGTCGCCATGCCAGGGCGTGCCATGAATCCAGAAACGGCCGTCGCGTGGCGTGATGATAATCCTGTCGTCGCTGAGAACGACGACCTCCTCGCCGGCATCCCAGAGCCGTGACATGGTGCTCTTGCCGGCGCCGGAGACGCCCAGGAACAGAAGTCCCCGTCCGTGATCGCTGATGCCACATGCATGCACTTCGATCCCATGCCCCAGGGCCAGGCGATTCACCGCCAGTACTTCGTCCAGGGGATAAGAGAAGGGAAAATAGTTTGGCAGCAGTTCGCCCATGCCTTCCCAGGTGAAAGCTCTCCCCTGGGAGAACCCCTCATCGAGATAGGCAATCTGGTAAGGGAGCCCTTTTCGATTGGAGCTCTCGAGGCTTATCAGGTACTGGCCGCCGGACCGCCACAACTTCCAGGCTCCATGAGAATCGAAGACAAGATCGCCGTCCCAGTCGGGAACCCCGTTGCTGTCGGCCACGAGCGAGAAGTCCGGCCTGCGATCGTTAACCTGAAAAGGCAGGTAGTCCTGAGGAATGCTGAATCCCGCCGAGTCCGGCGTAGCCGCCACTTCAAAAACCATCCCCGCTATTTGAAATTGTGCCTTTCTGACCATACATAGCTTTCATTTTGTCAATGAAGGTCGTAAAAAAAGCGAGAGGATACCGGGATATCCTCTCGCTTGACCTCAAAATATATCGATGGAAAGCAGCTGCCGCCTAGCTCCCAACACTGGAGCAGCTGACTTGCGAATAGCCGCTGCACCATCCCGATATCGGCCCGTCAATCTGCGGGCTTACGCACTTGCAATTGAAGAGGACGGCCTCCTCAGCAACTAAAGGCACCCTCTCAACAAGGGGTTCTACATACGATTTGCGCTTCGACTGCTGCATGTTCTCATCCCCTTCCCCCTACCTGATTAGTAACCCTAGAATAAAACCTGCCAAGATTCAGCTCCCCGAGATATAAAATGTTAACTCAAAACAATTTATTTTTCAACACTTTCGCCAAATATTTCTGCACCATAAGCTTCGGCCCGTAATTTGGCCAACCGGCACAGAAAATCAGACGCCTGCTCCGCAGCGCCGTTCTCGATCTCTCCCCATCCGGGACACTGGCCGCATAGATAGTAAAGCTTGCAGCCGGCACACTTGTAGCCCTCGCTGACCTTCCGGAACCTTATCTTCGACATGAACTCCTGCCATCCCTCGGTGAATGAACCAGCCAGAAGATCGTAGGTCTCTTTCCTGGCGAGCATGCAGGGGCAAAGTCGGCCCCTGGCATCGATGTGGAAAGAGTTGAGACCGGCGCCACAGGAATAAATGGTAGTCCCCTTGCCGGAGAACTGCTTGTTGTAATCGACCAGCTGCTTGAGGGCGCCGATCCGGCGGGTGTCGGTACGATCCATGGCGATGATCTCTTCAGGGGTGAGCCGGTATTCGCACGGGGCCTGTGAGCCATCCACATGGGAGTGGATGTTGGCATCATAACGAAATTCTGCTCCAATGCGGCGGGCCATCTCCATCATCTTTTCGAGCTCCCCCTGGTTGATGGAGATAAGCATGCTCTTTAACCTCAATGGCAGTTTCTGCTGATAGAGCAGTTCCATCCCTTCGCGGAAACGGTCGTAAGAACCGTCCACCCCGGTAACCTTTTCGTAGGTCTCCCGGGTAGCTCCGTATACGGTGATCTCTATGGCAAAGGGCCGCCACTCACCCAGCATCTGCGCCTTCTGCGGCGTAACCAGGGTGGCGTTGGTAAACAGACTGATAAGAAAGCCCTTGTTTTTGGCATAGAGGTAAAGTTCCTCGAAATCGGGCCTCAGCAGCGGCTCGCCCCCGGTCAGCAGCAACCAGAGGCAGCCGGCCGCGGCGATATCGTCAAGGATGCGTTTGATACCGCTGCCCGACATGCCGCGGTCACTATCCCTGACATAGCAATGAACGCAGCGAAGGTTGCAGCGGGATGTGACGTCGATGCTGCCGCCAATCGGGATGCGGTTGCGGCTGACTGTTTCGTGCAGACGTTTACTGAAGCTGGCGTAATTGACGCTGGGGATTGCGCAGTCCATGACTTCCTGCTTACCGGCTGTCCGGCAACTCCCTGACAGCCATGATCTCCTGCAGCTTAGCTATACAGCGCTCGAGATCCTCTCCGGCCTGTTCCCGCTCCACCTCGAATTCGGCCACCATCCGGTCACGGATGTCGGCCAGCGGGAGCTTGCCGTCGATAAGAGACCAGACGAAGGCGGCCGTCTCATTCAGCGTAAAAACGCTGTCCAGGTCGGCCATTTCCCGGCGAACGGGAACCAGGATCGTTTCCTCGCCGACCTGGCGCCAGACCATGTCCTGTTTTTTTTCGTAGACTTTCTGTCCGGAAAAACCGTTATCCATAAACTGCGATCGTTGATTGTATTGCAAAGGCCCTTTCTGACCCCTAGTTAGTCCTCTTTTGCCCCCGGAAAAACGACCAACACTGAAATTGCCCCCCGTGCCTGTTAACCGAAGAAATGTAATTATACTACATCTTTCATTTTTATCAATGATATATTCTTATTAATTTGACCCAGATTTATAAGTAAATATACACAGATTTTTCCCCATCCCGGGCTTCGGAGCCGGCTGACCCATGCGGAGGGCCGGTTGCCGGACATTGGCAGCGCCTTGCTTTTCTTCTGTAAATCCCTCTAAATCCCTGATAGAATATTGCGGTTGACCGGCGGGGGCGCGCCAGCGCCCGTCCCAACCGCCGGCAGCTTTTTTGCTAAATCCTCCCGGAAAACGGTCCGGGGACGGCTTTTTAATCCCTTGAGGAGGTTTACATGCAGCAGGTAACAGAGATTCGCTGGCACGCCCGCGGCGGTCAGGGTGCTGTTACGGCGGCCAAGATGACCGCGGAGGTGGCCCTCAGCCAGGACAAGTTCTTCCAGGCCTTCCCGGAATACGGTCCCGAGCGCTCCGGCGCTCCCATTGTCGCCTTCACCCGCATCTCGGACGCGCCCATCCAGGTCTACAGCGCCATCGAGCACCCGGATTACGTCCTTGTGCTGGACCCCACTCTACTGGACGTGGTGGACGTGACTTCCGGCACCGGCGAGGGCGCCGTGGTCATCATCAATTCCGAGGAAGATGCAGCCATGCTGGCCGCCCGCCCGGAAATGGCCGGGAAAAAGGTTTACACGGTGCCCGCCACCAGGATCGCCCTGGAAACCATCAAGCGGGCAATTCCCAACACGCCCCTGATCGGCGCGCTTACCCGCGTGAGTGGTCTTTTCGACCTGGACGGCGTGCTCGGCCAGGTCAAGGGTTCGCTGGGCAAGAAGTTCAGCGACGAGGTCGTCAGCGCCAACCTCGAGGCGGTCCGGCGCGGCTATGAGGAGGTCTCGGGAGAATGAGCAACGACGAAAAGAAGAAAGCGGCAAAGATCAAGATTGCCGTCAGGAGGAAGACCGCTTCCGGCGAGAAGTGGGACATCTCGGACATCCAGAACTGGGGGCCGGGCCGGCACGAGTTGGGCGCCACCATCCCCGAGTCCGGCACCGCCGAGGACTATGAGACCGGCGGCTGGCGTACTGAGCGGCCCGTGCGCGACCTGGAGAAATGCAACGACTGCATGATCTGTTTCTTCGCCTGTCCCGATTCCTCCATCAAGGTGGAGAACGGCAAGATGGTGGAGATCGACCTCAGGCACTGCAAGGGCTGCGGCATCTGCGCGGCGGTCTGTCCCCGCGACGCCATCGAGATGAAGAACGAAATCGAGGTCAGCAAGGAGGAGGAAAAATAATGGCCCGCAAAGCGATCACAGGAAACGGCGCCATCGCGCTGGCCCTCAAGCAGGTGGAGCCGGACGTCATGTCCGCCTACCCGATCACCCCGCAGACGGAGATCGCCCAGAACTACGCCCAGTTCGTGGCTGACGGCGCGGTCAAGACCGAGTACATCGCCGTGGAAAGCGAGCACAGCGCCATGAGCGCCGCCATAGGTTCCTGCGCCGCCGGCGCCCGCACTATTACTGCTACTTCCTCGCAGGGCTTCGCGCTCATGTGGGAGATGCTGTTCATAGCCGCTTCGCTCAGGCTGCCGATCACCATGCCGGTGATCACCCGGGCGCTTTCGGGACCGATCAACATCCACTGTGACCACTCCGATTCCATGGGCGGCCGCGACTGCGGCTGGATCCAGCTCTACGGCGAGGATGCCCAGGAGGGTTACGATAATGCCATTCAGGCGTTCCGCATCGCCGAGCACATGGAGGTGCGCCTGCCGGTGATGACCATGATCGACGGTTTCATCATCAGCGGCGCCATCGGCCCGGTGGAGACCGTGGACGATGAGGCGGTCAAGAATTTCGTCGGCGAATACGAGGCGGTCTACCCGCTGCTCGACATCGAGAACCCGGTCACCGTGGGCGCCTTCGACAGCCTCGGCGGCTGGTACTTCGAGCACAAGATATCCCAAAACCGCGCCATGGAGAACGCCATGAAAGTCATCGAGGAAGTGGGCAAGGATTTCGGCAGCTTGAGTGGCCGCGAGTATTCCCACTTCAAGACCCACATGATCGAAGACGCCGAGATCGTGCTGGTGGCTATCGGCTCGGCCGCTGGCAACGTCAAGACCATGGTCGACACGCTTCGCGGCGAGGGCAAGAAGGTCGGCATGCTCAAGGTGCGCACCTTCCGCCCCTTCCCCTACGAGCAGATACGCAATGCGCTTTCCAATGC
>JAJYIN010000045.1 GCA_021790075.1 Actinomycetes bacterium
TCCAGGGAGAAGCAGAAGGAGCGGGACGTGTCCTCAGGGCCGCGGCGCTCACTTACGTGGCGGCTGCCCTGATGTCGATCCTGATGCTGGTGCGTATGATCCTGATCAGCAGGGAAAGCTAAGCCGGCCGGTTTTACGCCACGGCGAACGTTTCCAGGGATTGGGCCTGCCAGCGGCAGTTCCAATCCCTTTATTTTCAACCTGCATCGGGCCCGGTCAGGCGATTCACTCATCATTGGGAGACGCCGGGACTGTCTGGTATTCTTTTCCTTCAGAACCATGGTGCGCCTTCTGGGAAAGGGCAGGTAACAAGGTGAGAAATTTAGTGGCGGGAAGCATTCGAAATGACGCGGTTGCGAACAGGAGCGAGTGGCCGGCGTGAAAATCCTGATAACAGGCATCAACGGGTTTGCCGGCAGCCACCTGACTCAGTATCTGCGCGATCTTGAGGGCGTCGAGATAGCGGGTCTGGACCTGGCGCCGCCCCGGGCAGATTCGACAGGGGGAGCCGCGGGAACCGCCATCCCGGTCCATTGCTGCGACCTCACCGACGCCGGCGCGGTCAGGGCGGCTCTTGAAGAGGAGCGCCCGGATGCGATTATCCACCTGGCCGCCCGCGCCCAGGTGGCGGGCGCCTGGGAGGAAGCGGCCGCCATCGTGAGCACCAATGTCGGCTGCACCCAGGCTCTGATGCAGGTGGTTCACGATGTGGTGCCGGAAGCCCGGGTGCTGCTGATCAGCTCCAGCGAGGTCTACGGAACAGTCTCCCCCGACCGGCCCATTACGGAGTCCTTTCCCCTGAAACCCAATAACCCTTACTCGGCCAGCAAGGCAAGCCAGGAATACGTCGCTCTGCAATATTTCTTCGCGTTCAGAGCCACCGTGGTGGTGGCGCGCCCCTTCAACCATATCGGTCCCGGGCAGGTGGGAAATTTCGTGGTGCCCTCCTTCGCCAGCCAGCTCGCCGAGATGGAAGCCGGCCGGCGCGAGGCGGTTCTTAGGGTGGGCAACCTCGAGTCCAGGCGCGATTTCACCGATGTGAGGGACATCGTGCGCGCCTATTACCTGCTGCTCACCCGGGGTGAGCCCGGCCAGGCCTATAACGTCTGTTCCGGGAATTCCTACCGGATCAGCGATATACTTCAAAAGCTGCTGGAGCTGTCGACGGCCGGGCCGCGGATCGAGAACGACCCCGCGCAGATGCGTCCCTCTGATGCCCCCGTGGTGGTGGGGGATGCATCGCGGCTGAAAACCCTGGGCGACTGGGAGCCGGCCGTGCCGCTTGAGCAAAGCCTCAAGGACGCACTGGATTACTGGCGCGAGCGCGTATCAGCAAGGTCTTCGCCAATTTGACAGGAAGGGAAGCAATGCAAAAACGGGCATTGATAACGGGCATCACCGGGCAGGACGGTTCCTACCTGGCCGAGTTCCTGTTGGAAAAGGGATACGACGTCTTCGGCATGGTGCGCCGCTCCAGCACCGAGAACTTCGAGCGGATCGCGCACATCCGCGACCAGGTCCACCTGATCCAGGCCGACCTGCTCGACCAGATGTCCCTCATCGCCGCCATCGGAGAATCCGATCCGCATGAAATCTATAACCTGGCGGCGCAGAGCTTCGTTCCCACCTCCTGGACCAAGCCGGTGCTGACCGCCGAGTTCACCGCCCTGGGCGTCACCCGGATGCTCGAGGCCATGCGGATGGTCAAGAAGGACGCCAAGTTCTACCAGGCCTCGTCTTCGGAGATGTTCGGCAAGGTAATGGAGACGCCCCAGACCGAAGCAACCCCTTTCCATCCCCGCAGTCCTTACGGCGTCGCCAAGGTCTACGGCCATTTCATCACTGTCAATTACCGGGAAAGCTATGACCTGTTCGCCTGCTCGGGCATCCTCTTCAATCACGAGTCGCCCCGCCGCGGCCTCGAGTTCGTCACCCGCAAGGTGACCGACGGCGCCGCCCGCATCAAGCTGGGCCTCGCCAGCGAGATCGCCCTGGGCAACCTCGACGCTAAACGCGATTGGGGATATGCCGGGGATTACGTGGAGATGATGTGGATGATGCTGCAGCAGGACGAGCCGGATGATTATGTGATCGCCTCCGGCCAGACCCACTCGGTGCAGGAACTGGTTGAGGTCGCATTCGGGCATGCGGGCCTCGACTGGAAAGACCATATCCGCGTCGACCCCCGTTTCGTGCGCCCCGCCGAGGTCGACCTCCTCATTGGCGATCCCACCAAGGCGCGGGAGAAGCTTGGCTGGCAGCCGCGCGTCACCTTCGAGGAACTGATCCAGATGATGGTGGACAGCGATCTGGAGCTGGTCAGGGAAGAGATGGAAGCCAACCGGCGCGCAGCCCGCTAACCGGCCCGCGGCTGGCTGTCAGCGGCTGAGCGACAACCGTTCCAGCTGCTCCAGCCCCTCCGCCATCTGTCCTGTCATGAGAACGTGCGTCCTGAGCGGCACCGTGTCGATCTCGCTCACCGGGCAGACCCCCAGGACACTGCTGGTCAGAAAAGCCGAGGTGCTGACCGGGTTGAGCTCTTCCGGCTTGGGGGCCCTCAACTCCACCTGGATTCCCGAGCGGGCCGCCAGCTCCAGGACTTTCCCCCGCACTACTCCGGGCAGGACAGGGTCTGTCTCCGGCGCCGTCAGCAGGGTGTCACCCTGGATGAAGAAGATGTTGCTCATGCTCCCCTCGAGCAGGCGCCCGTGGCCGCTCGTGAAGATCGCCTCGGCGGCGCCGCGGGCAGCCGCTTGGCGGCGGGCAACGATGGTTGCCATCAGATTGGTGGTTTTCAGCGAGGCCAGCTGGCCCCGGTTGAGCGCCACGGTGGCGCATTTGATGCCGTCACGATAAAGCTCAGGCGGGTATCCGGCAAATGGCTCGGCGGTAAGCAGAAGCGTGGGGGTCAGGCCCGGTTCCGGATCCAGCCCCTGCGGCTGGAGTGGAGTACCACGGGTCAGCTGAATGCGCAAACGGCCGTTTGCTGCCGAGTTGGCCTTCGCCAGCACGATTATCTCGTTGCTCAGCACCAGGGGGTCGATGGCCTCCTCCATCCCGGCCGACTCCATCCCCTGCCTCAGGCGGGCGACATGCTCTTCGAAGAATACCGGCCAGCCCGCTGTTAGCTTCAGCGTCTCCACCAGGGAATCACCATAGGCGAAGCCGCGGTCGAGAACAGGCACGCAGGCCTTGGCTGCCGGTATCAGGCGGCCGTTCAGGAAGACGTAACCCGGATCAGTTTTGTGGCTGTATTGTTCCTGTGGCATTGTCAATGTTTCGGCCGGCAGCCGGCAAAATAAAAGGCGCCGGTCTTCAGTCCAGGGCGCGTTCCCTTCCCGGCGGCCGCGCCGCCCGGCGCCCGGCCAGCTCCACGGCGCGCACCATCGCCTCGGCTTTGCGCAGCGTTTCCCGGTACTCACGGGCGGGGTCAGAGTCGGCGACGATGCCGGCGCCGGCCTGGGCGTAAAGGCGGTCTCCCAAGCGCACCAGCGTGCGGATGATGATGTTCATATCCATGTTGCCGGTTTCGTGCCCCGGCCCGCAGTCCGTCTGTCCGCCGCCATAACCGATGTAGCCGAAACTGCCTGTGTAAGGGCCGCGGCGGACCGGTTCCAGCTCGTCGATGATCTCCATGCACCGCACCTTGGGACAGCCGGTGATGGTGCCGCCCGGGAACATCGCCCGCAGCAGGTCGATGGCATCCCGATCATGATGCAGGACTCCCCGGACATTGGAGACGATGTGGATGACGTGTGAATAGCGTTCGTTGACCATGAGCTCGCTGACCCGCACGCTGCCATAGTCGCAGACACGGCCCATGTCGTTGCGCTCCAGGTCAACCAGCATGATGTGCTCGGCGCGCTCCTTGGGGTCCAGGTTGAGCTCCTGCGCAAGGCTGCCGTCTTCGGTGAAATCAACCCCGCGCCGCCGGGTGCCGGCCATGGGGCGGGTCTGGACCCGCCTCCCCTCCAGCTGCACCAGCCGTTCCGGCGAGGAAGAGATGATCTCGAAGCCGTCCAGGTTCAGGTAGCCGGCAAACGGTGACGGGTTGACGGTCCTGAGGGCGTCGTAGAGCTCCAGGCTTTCTCCCCGGCAGGGCATCTCCAGCCGCTGTGACAGGTTGGACTGGAAGATGTCCCCGGCCAGGATGTACTCCTTGGCGCGGCGCACCATGTGCTGAAAGCTCACTTGCGTCATGTTGGACCGGGTTGTGGCGCTGAGGCTGAAGGCATGCCGTTCCCGGAGAGCCTCATCTGCGCCCGGCCGGAAACCTGATTCGCCTTCCAGGCTCCTGAGCAGCCGCTGCGCCGCCTCCAGTTCTCCCGGAAGCGGATCCTCGAACAGCAGATGCGCCAGGCCGCGGTGATGATCGAAGGCGATGAGGCGGCGGGGGAAGATGAACGCCAGCTCCGGCAGCCCCAGATCGTCGGCGGCCAGCTCCGGCAGCCGCTCGATATGGCGGCCGGCGTCGTAGCCGAGGAGCCCGAAAGCGCCGCCTGTTAGCGGCAGGCCCAGTCCCGACGGAGATGGCGCCTGTTCGGGCGCCAACCCGGCAAGCAACTCCCGCAAAAGCGCGAAGGGGTCGTTGTGCCCGATCTCGATGGGGCCGCCGGGCCCGCCCAGGCGGGCCCGGCGGCCCCTAAAACTCAGGGTCAGGCGCGGGTCCCAGGCCAGAAAAGAATAGCGGCACAGATCGGGGGCGCCGCCGGCGCTGTCCAGCAGCACGCAGGGCTGCCCCTCCAGTCCCAGCTCCCTGATGAGCCGCACGGGGGAAATAGCGGCTGCCTCGAACTGCCGGTGGGCGACGGCCAGGGCCCGGCCGCTGATCTTTTCTGTCAGTTTGTCCAGAGCCGGCATTCTCCTTGAAAAGGTCAGGCCTGGTGCAGGCGAAGTTTGAAGCCCGCCCTGGCCTGCCGCCTGATCAGGCCCGTTGCAGCCCGCTCACGCCCGCGCGCCCCGCTTCGGCAATCCAACAGACCCGATTGGCGAATTTGCCGCGTTGCAGCCCGCTCACGCCCGCGCGCCCCGCTTCGGCTCCACGCCGATGAACGAGATGTACTCTTCCCGGAAGGCAAGCTCGACGGTGCGGGTGGGGCCGTTGCGGTTCTTGGAGATGATGAGTTCGGCGACCCGCCCCGGATGCCCGGTGTCCTCGTCTTTGGGGCGGTAGATGAACAGCACCAGGTCGGCGTCCTGCTCTATGGCGCCCGATTCCCGCAGGTCGGAGAGCACCGGCCGCGAGGGGCTGCGCTGCTCCGGCGCCCGTGACAGCTGCGACAGGGTCAGCACCGGTATCTCCAGCTCCTTGGCCATCAGCTTCAACTGCCGGGACATCTTGGCGACTTCCTGCTCCCGGTTCTGGGTCCTGCCCTCGGGCATCATCAGCTGCAGGTAATCGACGATCACCAGGCCGATTTTCTCCCGGCTGATCAGGCGCCGGGTCTTGGCCCGGATCTCCAGCATGTTCACGCCGGCGCTGTCGTCCACATAGATGGGAGCCTTGAACAGCCGGCTGCAGCCTTCCTTGAGCTTCTCCCAGTCGTTCTCGTCCGCCATACCCGTGCGGAGGCGGTGGCTGTTTACTTTGCCCTGGGTGCACATCATCCGCTGGGCCAGCTCGCTCTTGCTCATCTCCAGGCTGAAAACCGCAACCGGCACATCATGCTTGAGAGCGGCGTTCTGGGCGATGTCGAGGGCCAGCGCCGTCTTGCCCATGGATGGACGGGCCGCCAGGATGATCAGGTTCGACTTCTGAAAGCCGGAGGTGACGCTGTCCAGGTCGCTGAACCCGGAGGGCACGCCGGTGATCTTCTGCCCCTTCTGGTGGAGCATCTGCACCAGCTGGTCGAAGTGCTCGTCCACCAGTTCCTTGATCGACTCGAAGCCGCCCCGGACCTGGTGCTGGGAGATATCGAAGACCATCTTCTCGCACCGATCCAGCATCTCGTCAACTTCGCCGGGCCGTTCATAGCCCATTTCGGAGATGCGGTAGCCGACCTCGATCAGCGAGCGCAGCACCGAGTTCTCGCGGACGATGCCGGCGTAGCGGGCGGCGTTGGCCGCTGAGGGGACCGTTGACACAAGGGTATGGATGTAGTTCTTTCCCCCCACGTTGTCGAGGACGCCCTTGAAGTTCAGGTACTCGGCGACGGTGATGGGGTCGACCGGCTCGCCCCGGTTGAACAGGTCGATGATGGCGCCGTAGACCAGCCGCTGGGTGTCGCGGTAAAAATCTTCCTGGCGCAGCTTGTCGATCACGGCGATGATAGCGTTCTGGGAGATCATCATCGCGCCCAGCACCGATTCCTCCGCCTCCAGATTCTGGGGCGGCAGGTCCTGCCGGCTGACCTTGAGTTCTCTGGCCATCGAATCCCTGGTTGGAGTTTACCTGGCCGCGACGACCATGACTTTCATGGTGGCGACGGAGCCGGGCTGGACCTCGACATCGACCATGTAATCGCCGGTTTCCTTGATCGGCTCGGGCAGCGAGACCTTTTTCTTGTCGATCTTCACCTGGCGCGCGTTGAAGACCTCCTGGGCGATGTCGGCGGCGGTCACGGAACCGAACAGCCTGCCGTCCTCACCGGCCTGGGCGGTAACCGTGATGACCGTCTTGCCCAGGAGCTCCGTCACCTCGCCGGCGCGCTCGGCCTCGCGCCTGGCCCGTGTTTCCTCAGCCTCCTGGCGGCGGCGGACCTCGGCGGCCCGTCCCGGCGTGGCCAGCTCGGCCAGCTTCCGCGGCAGCAGGAAGTTGCGCACATAACCGTCGGCAGCGGACACGACCTCCCCCTTGGCGCCCAGGCCGGCCACGTCCTGCAACAATATCACGTCCATGGAAGAATCTCCTCTCCGTATTTTTAGTGTTGACTCTGCGTCTTATCTTTATTAAAGCGGCGGCGGTAATCGAGGCCGCCGTCAAACAGGCCCATCCAGGTGACCATCAGCAGGAACATCTGCAGCACCATCAGCAGCGCGTACACCGCCAGCCGCTTGGGCTTTGAAACCTTGTAGTAACTGAGAAAATAGTGCGCCACCGCCAGACCCTGGACGAAAAAGAGCGCCAGGGAGAATGTGAGCAGGTTCATGCCCACCAGATCCACCACGCCGCCGCCCGCATTCATGAAATATGCGTATAGCTCGCATCCCACGCCGATGCTCACCATGTAGATGAAGACATAGTGGAGCCGGAATTCCTTGAAGCTGAAATCATGCGGGAACGGCTGCCGCAGCCGGTCGAAAACCTTGCGGGCCAGGACCGTGCAGGCCCAGGCGAACATCGAGGAAAGGACCAGTAGCAGCGCCGGCATCAGGTAAGGCGCCACCCCCAGCGAGTCCCGCAGGTCCTGCGCGTAGGCGTTGGCGTTATCCTGCCCCATCGCCACGGCCAGGGTCTGGCGGGCGTTTTCCACCAGCTGGCCGGACGCCTGCTGCATCGCCGCCACCGGGCCCATGCCCATGTTGAGCAGCGTCACACCCGCCCAGGCGGCAAACGCCAGGAAGAACAGGCCCACCAGAACCTGCATCAGGCGTGACTGGCTAATGCCGCGCCGGAGCGCGATGCCCGCACCCACCCCTGCGATTAACGCCAGCAGGCACGTCAGCAGTCCGCTGAGCGGTTCGAACAGGAGACAGATCAGTCCGGCCAGCACGCCGACTGCGACTCCCGCCGCGGCGCCATGCCTGGCGGTAACATAAGCCGCCGGTATGGGAATTACGGCTATGGCCGCGATCGATACGACCGGATAGAAAGCCAGCACCAGGCCGAAGACCACCGTCAGGGCGATTGCCTTGCCGCCGTCGGCCAGAGCCGTTGTCGAAAAGGTGCTCAAGTAGTGCTCCCGGTATGGTCCCGCAGCGCGACGGCGCCTAGCGGGCCACGTAGGGCAGCAGCGCCATCTCGCGGGCGCGCTTGACGGCAATGGCGAGCTGGCGCTGGTGGCGCCGGCAGGCGCCGGTCACGCGCCGGGCCCGGATCTTGCCGCGGTCCGAAACGTAACGCCTCAGCTGGTTATAGTTCTTGTAGTCGATCTCCTCGACCTTTTCCTTGCAAAAGTAGCAGTATTTCCGCCGCTGGGAGCCCTGGAAGCCCCCACGCCACGACGGGCGCTTGCTGCCTTTGCGTCCTCCTTTTGCAGGTTTCATGATTCCTTTCCTTTATTGGGCGGCCCGGGGCCGCCCGGTTGTTGTCACATGCCGGAGCGCCCGCATTGGTGTGCTCCTTCCCGGCGCAACTGGCAGGCAGCAGGCGGCCACGCCATCAAAGGCATCCCACCGCCGCTGATGCCGGAGCTCCCTAAAACGGGATGTCGTCGTCTGAATCCCTGGCCGGTGCATCGAAGTCGCTGGTGTCCGGCTCCAGCCCCGAAGGGGCGCCGGCCGCCACCGGTGCACCCGCGCCTTCTCGCGCGCCCGAGCCGGAACCCAGGAACTGCACCGTGCTGGCGACTACTTCGACCTTGGAACGCTTTGATCCGTCCTGCGCTTCCCAGGACCGGTAGCTGAGGCGGCCGTCGACCGCCACCGGCCGGCCCTTGCTCAGGTACCGGCTGCAGCTTTCCGCCTGGGCGCCCCAGACCACGATGTCGAAGTAATTGGGCCGCTCGACCCATTCCCCCATCTCATTCTTGTAGCGGTCGTTGACCGCCAGCCCGAGGGTGCAGACGGACTTCCCGTTGGGAGTCTGCCTGAGCTCCGGGTCGCGGGTGAGGTTGCCCACCAGGACTACGCGGTTAATGCTGGCCATTTCCGTCTCCTTTGCTTGCTTCTCGCCGTTTCACTGTCTCGATTCACTCGTGCTGCCGCAGCATCGGCTTCAACTCGAACTGGTAACTGTCTCCTTGAGGCTGACCGGCATGAACCGGATCACCTCGTCGGTTATCTTCAGGATGCGCGAAATCTCGTCCAGCGCCTCCGAGGAGATGGTGAGAGTGATGACGTAATAGAAAGCGTCCCGGATGTGGTTGATCTCGTAGGCCAGGCGTTTCTTGCCCCATTCGTCGACATTGTCAACGGAGCCCCCGCCATCGGCGGCCGTCTTCCGGATACGGTCGAGTATCTCGGTGCGGCGCTCGGCCTCCGCTTCCGGGTTCAGCAGAAGCATGATCTCGTAATTACTCGTGGTATTCACCTCCTTCGGTCTAAGCGGCCCCATGCCGTCGCATGGAGCAGGAGTGAGCATATGCAGTTGGGAACGACTCAGTATAGCAAAGCCGGCGGACGGAATAAATGCGGGGAACAATCTCCTCCCGGTAAAAACGGTGAAGATCTAAATTTAGAATTCTTTCTAAATAATTCTTTCTAAATGTTTCTAAATATCGCGACGCAAGAAGCCGGAAAGAACTTTCATTTAATCGCAACTCAGGATAATCTTACGTACTCATCCACATCCGTCAGGTACAGCCATGACCGAAATCGACATAGGCCGGTTTACGGAAATCCAGGCGCGCCGGCTCCAGAAGTTTCTGGCGGCGCCGGAGCAGCCTGAAGACACCATGAGCTACTTCGAGCTGGCCGGTTTCCTGTTTGCGGTCTGCTCCTCTCCGGAACCCGTCAATCCCTCCGAATGGCTCCCTCTCATCTTCGATGAACAGGAAGCAGTCTATAGGAACATGGAGGAGGCAAAAGAGATTCTGGGCGCCATCATGAACCTTTATAACCTGATAAACGAAGGGGTGATCGAGCGGCGGCCAGAGCTGCCGCCAGGCCTGGCCGTCCGCAAGAAGCCCATCGACAACCTGGCTCCCGAGGCGCACGTGAGCCAGTGGGCCAAGGGTTTCATGAATGGTCACGCCTGGCTGCAGGAAATATGGGATGACTACACCCCTGCTGAACTGGATGGGGAACTGGGTGCGGTCCTTTTCGTCCTTTTCTTCTTCGCCGACCGGAAACTGGCCGCGGGCTTTCGCCGGGAAATGTTGAGCAATGTAAGCACGCTGGAGGAGGCGGCCGGCGTCGTCCTCCCCCTACTCGAGGACAGTATGCAAAGTTACGCCCACCTGGGCCGGTCGATCAGCGAAGCCTTGATTGAAACCAGTCTTTACGATGATGAGCAAAAGATGGAGAAGACGGCAAATCCGGGCAGAAATGACCCCTGCCCCTGCGGGTCGGGGAAGAAGTACAAGAAGTGCTGCGGGGGAGTCGATGAGCGGCCCCGAAACGCCAGCGCGGGGAAAGTCTATCAACTAAAGGTCACTCTCAAGGGAAGCAAACCGCCGATCTGGAGGCGCATCCTGGTGCCTGACGCCACGCTGGACAATATCGCGAATTACCTAATCACTGCCATAGGCTGGATCGGCGGGCACCTGCACGGGTTTAGTGCCGGAAATGCGTACTATGGCATTTCTGATCCGGAATGGGGGGATCCGAACATGATCGACGAGAGCACCGTCATGCTCAGCCAGATCATCTCGTCCCGGCGAAAAAAGTTCACCTTCGATTATGACTTCGGCGACGGCTGGGAACATGAGGTGCTGGTCGAGAAGGTACTTGAGCCCGAGCCCGGCGTCACTTACCCGGTTTGCCTGACGGGGCGCCGCGCCTGTCCTCCCGAAGATGTCGGCGGCATCTACGGCTTTTACGAGTTCCTTGAGGTGATGGACGATCCGGACCATCCGGAACATGAGGAAATGATGGAATGGATCGGCGGCCCTTTCAACCCCGCCGCGTTCGACCTGAAAGAGACCAACGCAGCGCTTATCGATGTTGCCGGCAACGGGGGATGGCGGGAGGAAGTGTAGTCGCTTTCCGAGATGACGTCTCGGATCTTTCATCCAGTCTTCTTTCCTCTCCAAGAAAAAAGAAATGCTCTTGCCTACCAGAGGCTTTGGGAAGGGCTACTAATCGAAGATCAGGTCGCCGTCGAACCTGAGTAGCGCTTCCGAATCGTAGGCAAGATTGGAGCCAAAACTGGACCGCAATTATCACCTATCGGGGCGAAAACATCCGGATCATCTCGGTTCGCCGCTCCCGCTCAAAGGAGGTTCAAGAGCATGAAGAAGCAACCCAAGAAAATATCGACTGAAGAGTTTGACCAAAAATTCGACGCCGGGGAGGACATCGAAGAGTATCTCGTTCCCGGGACCCGACGCGTAATTAAACCCAAGACCAAGCGAATCCTTGTTGACCTTCCCGACTGGATGCTCGACTTCGTCACCGAGGAGGCCACCCGCAAAAGCATCGCCAGAAATGCGGTTATCAAGTACATCCTGGGTGACGCCATCGAGCGGATCGAGCGCGAGCGCAAAAGGAGCGGGGGCGAGCCCGAGAACGGCAAGGCCGCTTAAAAACTTCTCACGCTCCCAGAACTTCGTTGTCAGGTTGAACCATACCCTGTATCCTCGCCGTTCCGGGTTTCCTTTCTACTCGCATCCTTCGCCATGATTACCCCTCCCTGATCCAAACCCATGACAAAAGAACTCCGCAGTGATATCCTCAGGCCGCGCTTTATTGATCATAGGAATTGTGAGCAATCCACGCCCGAAATCATTAACAATTTCACCGATGCCCAGGCTGAGAAGCTGAGCAAGTTTCTGGGCGCGCCTGAACGGCCAGAGG
>JAJYIN010000046.1 GCA_021790075.1 Actinomycetes bacterium
TGCGGCCGCTCCTGGAGGCCGGCGACACTCTCATCGACGGCGGGAATTCAAGCTACCGGGATTCCATGGCCCGGGCCCGGGACCTGTCGGAAAAGGGTGTCCGCTTCCTGGATGTGGGCACCAGCGGCGGAATCTGGGGCCTTGAGGAAGGTTACTGCATGATGATCGGCGGCGACCCGGACGCATTTGCGGCCGTGGAGCCGGTTTTCAGAACACTGGCGCCCGCTAACGGCTTTGCCCGCGTCGGCCCCAGCGGCGCCGGCCACTTCGTGAAAATGGTACATAACGCGATCGAGTACGTCATGCTCGAGGGTTATGCCGAGGGCTTCGAGCTGCTGGAAGCCAAGGAGGAGTTTGCGCTTGACCTGGAGCAGGTTGCGAGGCTGTGGGGCCACGGCAGCGTAGTCCGCTCCTGGCTGCTGGAGCTGGCGGTGCGCGCCTTCCATGAGGACTCCGGGCTGGAGTCGCTAGAGCCGTATGTTGACGACACTGGCGAGGGCAGGTGGACCGCAATCGAGTCCATCGAGAATGCCGTGCCGGCGCCGGCGCTGGCGGTGGCGCTGATGCAGCGCTTTCGTTCCCGCCAGCCGAATTCATTTGCCGCCCGTTTCATCGCCGCCGAAAGACGGCAGTTTGGCGGCCACCCGGTGAAAAAGAGGGGCGGCTGATAGAACGAACCATCTCAAACTCCCGGCGTTTTATTCGTGGCCCGGCTCCCGGGATTCGTGGTCCGGCTCCCCCGTCCCCTTTCCAGCTCCGCCACCTTGGCCAGCCGGCGCCGGAATCGCTCTTGGCCCTGGAAGCGGGCCTGCAGGAATATCTCCACCAAGTCGGCCGCCAGCTCGGGACCGGTTACGCGGCCGCCCAGGCAGATGACATTCATGTCGTCATCCTCAACGCCCTGGTGGGCGGAATAAGCGTCAGTAACCAGGCCGGCGCGCACGCCCGGCACCTTGTTGGCGGCCACGCAGGCGCCGACGCCGCTGCCACAGATGACGATGCCGCGCTCGACCTCGCCGGCGGCCACGGCGCGGGCCAGCGGCGCGACGAAGTCGGGATAATCGTCACCGGGCTCGAGGCTGTACGCTCCGAAATCCTTGACGGCGTGGCCGGCTCCTTCGAGCACCGCAGCCAGTTGTTCCTTCAACTGGAAACCGCCGTGGTCGGCGGCAATGCCGATTTTCATCTTGTCAGTCAATCCTCCCAAAGCCCCACCAGCCGGAACTGCTCCACATCCACCAGCCCTTTGTCGGTCAACTTCAGCGCCGGCACCACCGGCAGCGCCATGAAGGACAGGGAGATCAAGGGGTCGTCCAGGGTACAGCCCAGCTCCTGGGCGGCGCCGCTCACCTCCCGGGCCGCCGCCGCCACACCCTTGACCGGCTGGTCGGACATGAGGCCCGCGATCGGCAGGGCCATCGATGCGAAAACCTTGCCGTCAACGATGACGACGGCGCCGCCATTCATGCGGGCGATCTCGATTACGGCGGCGCGCATGTCGGCGTCGCTGACGCCGACGACGGTGACGTTGTGGGAATCATGGGCGACCGAGCTGGCCAGCGCCCCCCGCCCGATACCAAAGCCCTTCACGAAGCCCAGGCCGACGTTGCCCGAGGCGGTGTGGCGCTCGACGACCGCCATCTTGAGAATATCGCGTTCGGGGTCGGAAACCACCAGACCGTCCTCGACCTTCGGATCCAGCAGGAGTTTCTCTGTGGTGATCTGGCCGGGGATGACGCCGATCGCCCGCAGCCGCCTGCCGGGCTCGGCCCTGACCGACAGGTCTCTGAGGCTGTCGTTGTCGATGTTCACGGTGCTGCGGATCACCCGCGCCGGCACTTCCGATTCGAACGGCTGGGCCAGCCCGCGGTCGGCGACCACCTGCCCGCGCTTGATCACCCGCGAAACGGTCACCTTCTCGAGGTCGTCCAGGATGGCGAAGTCGGCGAAATATCCGGGCGCCACCGCGCCCACGTCCTTAAGGCCGAAATAGGTGGCCGCGTTGATGGAAGCCATCTGCACGGCGGTGAGCGGCTTGATGCCGGCCGCAATCGCCATTCGCACGAGGTGATCGATGTGGCCGTTTTCCAGCAGGTCCTCCGGGTGCTGGTCATCGGTGACGAACATGAACTGGCGCGAGTTCTGGTGGTTGATGATGGGGATGATCTCCAGGAGGTTCTGCGCGGTGGTGCCCTGGCGAACCATGATATGCATGCCCAGCCGCAGCTTTTCCAGCGCTTCGGCGGCGGTGGTGCACTCGTGGTCCGAGCGGATGCCGGCATTGACATAGGCGCAGAGCTGTTTGCCCGAGAGCCCCGGGGCGTGGCCGTCGATTGGGCGCCCCTCGGCGATCCTGATCTTGTTGAGCGCCTCATGGTCGCCGGCGATGACGCCGGGATAGTTCATCATCTCGGCGATGCCGATGACCCGCTCCTGCGGCAGCATCAGGGCCAGGTCGCCGCTGGAAAGCACGGCGCCTGACGTTTCCATGCCTGTGGCCGGCACGCAGGAAGGCAACATTACGTAGACGGTGACGGGCAGCCCTTCACTGGCGCGCAGCATGTAGTTGATGCCATCGATCCCCAGCACGTTGGCGATCTCGTGCGGGTCACAGACGACGGCGGTAGTGCCGTGGATGGTGACCGCCCGGGCGAATTCCGGCGGCGTCAGCAGCGAGCTCTCCAGATGGATGTGGCCGTCGATGAAACCCGGGCAGAGAAAGCGGTTCTCTAGGTCCATGTAGGAAAGGGCGTCGTAATGACCGAAGCCGGCCACGCGGCCGCCGTGCACTGCCACTTCGGCGTTGATGATGTCACCCGACAGCACATCCACAACGCGGGCGTTCTTGATCAGCAGGTCGGCGGTCTCCTCGCCGCGGCCGACGCGGATGAGGTCTTCAAGTGACATGGGCACCATCCCGAGTTGACGTTTTTTACTTGTTCGCCCAGCGATCTATTCATCCTGCGGCTTTTTCAAAAGGGGGCAGGTGGTTTTTCGGGCGAAGACTCCTGGCGAGCCGCGCCTAAGAATCTATCTCAAAAGGCATCTCCTGCTGCGGCCGGCTGCAAAGGCCATGGGCGGCGTCCTCGGAGGAAAAAGTCCTCGACGTACCTACAGGTACGACTGCGGGCTTTTTCCTCCTGCGTCCTTGCCCATGGCCTTTTCGCTCGACCTCGCAACGAACAACCTTTTGAGATAGATTCTAAGTGATTTCTGGCACAACCATAACACAGGTCTAACCCACTAATACCCCGTAAATGTCGTTTACATTCGTTCCCGTGGGACCGGTAATGATCAGGTCGCCCAACTCCTGGAAGAAAGGGTATGAGTCGTTGCCGGCCAGGTAGGCCTCGGGGTCAAGCCCGCATTCGCGGGCGCGGGGCGCCGTGTTCCCGCCGGCAAAGGCGCCGGCGGCGTCGGTGGGCCCGTCGTTGCCATCGGTGCCGGCGGCAAAAACCAGCGATTGTTCCAGCCCGGACATCGCCAGCGCCGCTGCCAGCGTGAATTCCTGGGCGCGGCCGCCCCTGCCCCGGCCGCGCACGGTGACCGTCGTCTCGCCGCCGGCCAGCACGCAGGCGGGCAGCGGCTGCGGACGGCCCCGTTCCTCTTCCTCCCGCGCCAGCGCGGCAAACACCCGGGCCACTTCGCGCGCCTCTCCTTCCAGTAAAGACGTCAAAGTGAGTGTGTGGTAGCCAAGACCGGCGGCGGCAGCCGCGGCAGCGTCCAGGGCGGTGCGGTTGGAGCCGAGGATGACATTGCGCACGCGCTCGAAGAGCGGGTCGCCCGGCTTCGGCGTTTCCGGCTCCTTCCCGGCGGCGCCCGCTCTCAGGTGACGGGTCACGGCCACGGGCAGCTCCCTCTCGAGCCCGTATTTACCGATCACGGCAAGCGCATCGGCGCAGGTGGTGGCATCAGGCACGGCGGGGCCGGAGGCGATGGCGTCCAGGCAGTCGCCGATGACGTCGGAGATGATCAGCGTCAGCATCGTGGCAGGGAAGGCGGCCGCCGCCAGGCGGCCGCCGGATGCCATAGTAAGATGCTTGCGTACGGTGTTGACTTCGCCGATGGCAGCGCCGCTTCCCAGGAGCGCGGCGGTTGCCGCTTTCAGGTCATCCAGGGTCAGCCCGGCCGCCGGCAGCGCCATCAGCGCCGAGCCGCCGCCCGAGATGAGGCAAATGACGAGGTCTTCCTCCCCGGCCCGGCCGGCCAGCTCCAGAATCTCCCGGGCGCCGCGGGCTCCCCGCTCGTCCGGGACGGGGTGCGATGCTTCCAGAATCTTTATGCGGGAAGACGGTGGAGTCTTTCCAATATATTGAGAGCCGGCACGACGAATGATCCCCGCTTCCACGGCACTGCCCGCGCCGCCGTGCCCCTCCTTGACCACTACCTTGCCGGCGGTGATCCTTTCCCCCAAAACCGATTCGATTGCCGCAGCCATGTGGGCGCCGGCTTTGCCGGCGCCCACTACATAAATATTCCGAAAACGTGAGAGGTCATATACCTGCTGTGGGCCGGTAACCTGCTGCGGGCCGGCGCTTGTCCCGGCAGCCCCGCCGCACGTTCGGGCGTCCCGCGGCGTTACCCCGCCGGCGACCTCGAGCCTTTCCCCTTCCCGCCGCAGGGACCCCCGCACGAGCTTCGCCGGATCGGCGGCGGCGATCGCCGCCCGGACGACCGCGAGGGCGTCCTCCCGCTGGCGCGTAAATGCGCTCATATCATCCAAATGTAAACATACCTGTGGTCAGACAACCAACATGTCAACGCCCCGAGTCAACTCACCGCTGCTTCAGCAAATATTCATAGGCCGAAAGGGCGGCCTTGGCGCCCTCACCCGCCGCCACCACGATCTGCTTGTCCCGCACCTGCGTGACGTCGCCGGCGGCAAAGATCCCTTTGACACCTGTGCGGCATTCGCAGTCAACGACGATCTCCCCGCGGCGGTTTAGTTCCAGCAGGTCCACGGCAAAAGCTGAATTGGGCCTCAGGCCTACCTCCACGAACAGCGCCTTGACCGCGACCTCTTCGGTTTCCTTCCCGTCGGTCGAGGAAATCACCACCGAGGAGACGCCGTTCTCATTCCCCTTGATCTCGACCGGCTGCCAGAGCAGGTGCTGGTGGATGCGGCTCTCCCCCTCGACTTTCCCTATCAGCACTTCATCTCCCGACAGCCGGGTCAGGGACACCAGATGAACGTGGGAGCAGATGGCCGACATCTCCAGGGCCGCCTGCATTCCCGAATTGCCGCCCCCCGCCACCATCACCGTCTCACCGGCGTAAAGAGGGCCGTCACAGGTGGCGCAGTAGCTGACGCCGCGTCCCGCATAATCATTCTCACCGGGAATGTCAAGCACGCGGGAACGCTTTCCGGAGGCGATGATGAGGGCGCGCCCCTTGTAGGTTTCCCCCGACCGGACGGTCACCTGTTTGAGCGGCCCCTCCATGCCCACCCGTGTGACCAGCTTACTGACTTTGAGGTCAACGCGGTAGCGGCGCGTCTGCTCCTCGAACTTGGCCATCAGCTCGGGACCGGTGATGAACTGGTAGCCCATGTAATTCTCGATCTCCGGACTCAGCATCGGCTGGCCGCCCAACTGGTCTGCCAGCAACAGGATGTCCAGATTCTTGCGGGCGCCGTAGACGGCCGCCGTCAGCCCCGCAGGCCCGCCGCCGATGATGATCAGGTCATAGACGCGCTCCTCGCCGGGGGCAGGGCCGGCCGCCTTCAGACCCAGTTTGCGGTCGATCTCGCCCCGGGCGTCCAGGATGTTGAAGTCTTCATAGCCGCCGATGTACTCATCGCCGATGAACACCTGCGGCACGAAATTCTTGCCGGTGCGCCGCCGCATATCCTCCAGCGCCATGCGGTCGGCGGCCACATCGATCTCATGGAACTCTATTCCCCTCTCACGGAAGGAGTGCCTTGAGGCGCTGGCAGTAAGGTCAGCCGGGGGTGGAATAGAGCGTGACCGCGGCAGCCATTACTTCACTGTCACCCTGCCGGTCATGCCGGGGTGGATCGAGCAGTGATAGTCAAAGGCGCCGCTTTGGTCGAAGGTGAAGCTGAAACTCTGGCCGGGGCTGACGTTGCTGGAGTCAAACGTCTTGTCATTGGCGGTGACCGTGTGGTCGACGCCATCATCGTTGGTCCAGGTTACGGTGGTGCCCCGGTTTACGGTCAGGTCCGCTGGGTGGAAGGCGATGTCCTTCATGGTCACCTGGGCGCCGGCGCCGCTGACCGTCGCGGGCCCGCCGTCACTGCTGGTGCCGCCGTAACCACAAGCCGAAATCAGGATGACGAGGAACAGGCCCGCCCCAGCCATGGCCAGACGGGGCGCAATTGTTTGCCAGGTTCTTTTGGTGCTCATCTTCCCTCCACATCAAAGGGGGAATAGCAACCCTGGAAAATTCAGTCTTCCTCGATGATGATGATCTCCGCCGGACATTCATCGGCGGCGTTCTGGATTGCCTCCCGCAGGCTTTCGTCTGGATTCTCGTTGATGACTTTCGCCAGCCCGTCCTCATCGTCGATGACGAACACCTCGGGGCATTCGTCGGCGCAGATGGCGTCTCCCAGACACTCGTCCCGCGGCTCGATCTTGACCTTCATGCACGCTCCTTTCATTCCTGGACCGGCCGGCGCGTGGTGCGGCAGCTTCACGCCCGTGCCGACGTTTACATTATCTACCATGGAGGTAGAATCTAAAACCACAGCGCCAGAGCCAAGCCGGTAGTTGGATTACTGCAGAGGTTTATATAACATCCGTAATGCAATATCCAATGCAACCGCCGGCCTGTTAAGATAAATGCAGTGGCAACCTGCCGCACGACTTTAGATTAAAGCGGCAACCCGCCACACAACCATCAACCACAGGTACATTGGAGGAAAACCAATGGAATTCAATATCCAGACTGACAGAACCCCTGACGGCGTCGTCATTATCGAGGTGGCCGGAGAGCTGGACCTCTACACCGCTCCCCGCCTCAAGGAAGCGCTGCTGGCGGCGCTGGAAGACGGCGTGCTGCGCGTCGTGGTCGACATGTCGGGGGTTCACTTCATCGACAGTTCCGCGCTGGGCGTGCTCATCGGCGGCGTCAAGCGGCTGAAGCCCAAGGACGGCAAGCTGGTCCTGGTAAGCGTTGATGAGAACGTCAACTGGATATTCCAGATCACCGGCCTCAACAGCGTCTTTGACATCTTCTCCACCCGGGAGGAAGCGCTGGCCGGTGTTGCCGCCTGACAGAGCTTCTCTTCGAACAGGCAGCCCAGCCTCTCCGCCATCCGAGCCTGCGTTTCAGTCCATTCCGGCGCGGGTAGAAAAAATCATCGCCAGCGTGAACCGAAAGGATTTCAGCAGCCGATGGCCAATGCCCACAAAGAAATCACGCGCGTGGGTTCCAGGGGTGGCTGCCCGTTCTTCTGGTCGCCCCGATGCACCCTGGCGGGGCCGGCCTACCTGGTGAATTACCGGGAATGCTTTGATTGCCGTTTCGGGAGGCATGCTTCCCTCTTTACCACCTGGGAACTCGAAGTCTGCCTCGGAGGCAGGCGAGGGGACTGCCCCGCCCGCCGGCGCCCCTGACGCCGGGTGCTCCGGCTCAACACGTGCAGAAAGACGCCGGCCGGACAAGCTTCCAAAGGAGGGAAAACGAATGCCGCTACATTGCGTCGTATGCGTCAAGCAGGTGCCTGACACGACCCAGGTCCGCATCGATCCGGAAACCGGCAGCCTAGTCCGCAGCGGCATCCCTTCCGTGATCAACCCCTTTGACCTGTTCGCCATCGAGGCCGCCTTGCGCGCCCGCGACGGGCACGGCGGCTCTGTGACGGCGCTGTCGATGGGGCCGCCCCAGGCGGAGGAGGCGCTGCGCAAGACCCTTGGCTTCGGCGCCGACCGGGCTGTGCTGCTTTCGGACCGCGCCTTTGCCGGCGCCGACACGCTGGCCACCACCTACGCCCTCGCGGCCGCCATCCGCCGCATCGACGGCGAGCAGCCGGTCGACCTGGTCGTGTGCGGCAAGCAGTCCATCGACGGCGACACGGGCCAGGTGGGACCCGGGATCGCCCGGCGGCTGGCATTCAGTGAGTTGACTTATGTCTGCGCCGTGGACCGGATCAGTCCGGAAGAAAGGCATATTCGCGCCTGGCGCCAGCGTGAGGACGGGCGCGAGCTCCTGGAGGCAGAGCTGCCCGCCTGCGTCACCGTCACCGAGGGCTGCAACGCCATCCGCCGCGCCGCCCTTCCTGACCTGCTGGCGGCGTCGCGGCAGCCGGTCGAGGTATGGAGCGTTGATGACCTGGATGTGGAACGCGAAGATCTGGGCCTCAAGGGCTCGCCTACCCGGGTCAGCAAGATCTTTGCTCCCCCCGCCCGCGAGCGGGGCGAAATGCTGACGGAGCCGGACAAACCGCTGGCGGCCGCGGTGGCCGATTTGATGGACCGGCTGGCAGCGCGGGGCCTCGCTTTCGGGAGCGCCCGTGGCTGAGAATAAAAAAAGCCAGAGGGAAAAGAGCGCCGCGGGCGCTAGCGCCGGCGGCGGCAAGAATACAGGCCTCGCCGCCAGGGAAAAGCGGGCCGCTGCCAGGGGCAAGTCTACGAATAAGGAAAAGTGGGCCGCCACTGCTGAGGAAAAGCAGGCCACTGCCGGGGGCAAGCGGGCCTCGGGTGAGGTCTGGGTGGTCGTCGAGCAGGAAAAAGGGCGCGCCGAACGGGTTTCCTGGGAACTGATGGGCGAGGCCCGGGAGCTCGCCGGGGAGCTGGGCGTGCGGCCGGCGGCCGTCATCCTGGGCGCCAGCGGCCGCGGCCTGGCCGCTCAGGCCTTAGAGTACGGCGCCGCCGCCGTCTACCTGGCCGAGCACCCGGCTCTGGATCCCTACACCAACGACCCGCACTGCCAGGCACTTACGAAACTGGCTCAGGAATACCAGCCACAGGTGATCCTGCTGGGCGCCACCACCAGGGGCCGGGACCTGGCCTCGGCGATGGCCACCGAGCTCTCCACCGGCCTCACCGCCGACTGCACCGAGCTTGGCATCGATCCCGAAAAAAGACTGCTGCGCCAGACGCGGCCCGCTTTCGGCGGCAATGTCATGGCCACCATCATCACCCCCAAACATCACCCCCAGATGGCGACGGTGCGCCCCGGAGTCTTTCCGCTGCCGGAGGCGCAGGCAGGCGCCAGTGGCGAGATCGTAGCCGTAGCGCCGGAAATCGACTCGGCTGGGATCAAGGTGAAACAGCTGCAGTTCGTCCCCAACCCGCCGGAAGTATCGCTCGGAGGAGCCCGCGTGATCGTCGCCGGCGGCCGCGGGCTCAGGTCGGCCGCGAACTTTGCCCTGCTGGAGGAGCTGGCTGCGGAACTGGGGGGCGTCGTCGGCGCCAGCCGCGCCGCGGTGGACGCCGGCTGGATCTCCCACCAGCGCCAGATCGGCCAGACCGGTCAGACGGTGCGGCCGGTGCTCTATTTCGCGGTGGGCATCTCCGGCGCCATCCAGCACCTGGCGGGGATGCAGCAGTCAGATATCATCGTCGCTATCAATAACAATTCAGAAGCGCCTATCTTCGAGGTGGCCGACTTCGGCATCGCCGGCGACCTCTTCCAGGTGGTGCCGCTGCTGGTCGAGGAAGTCCGCCGGCGCAAGGAAGAGGCGGGCGTGGCCGCAGGAGAGGCCGGTCTCGACGTGGCCGCCATCATGGACAGAGTGGGACGCGAATGAAGCAGCCTGGAAACATCAGCCCGATTGACCCGAGGGGTCCGCTTGACACAAGTAGCCCGCCTGACCCAGGCGGCCGGCAGGATCCCCAGAGCCCGCGTGACCCCAATGGCGCCGGCGGCCCGCGTGACCCAAGCAGCAGCCGGGACAGCGCCCGGAATCCTGGAACCGTCCCTTCGCGCTTCGACGCCATCGTCGTGGGCGGCGGCCCCGCGGGGCTGTCGGCCGCGTATATCATGTCCGGCGCCGGGCTCAACGTCGCCTGCCTGGAGCGGGGCGACTGGTCCGGCAGCAAGAACATGATGGGCGGCGTCATCTTTTCCCGGCCCGCCGGCACGGTGGTGCCCGATTTCTGGAAGGAAGCGCCGCTGGAGCGGCACGTCACCCGCCGGGAGATGTGGCTGGCCACGGCGGACTCGGCCATCAAGGCCTCCTTTGAGACCACCGACTTCGCGAGGGAGCCCTATAACTCTTTCACCGTCTACCGTTCGCGGTTCGACAAGTGGCTGGCCGCCCAGGCGGCGGCGCAGGGAGCCTATATGGTGACGGAGACCCTGGTGGAAGGCCTCCTCTGGGAAGGCGGCCGCGTCATCGGCGTGCGCACGGACCGGCCCCAGGGCGACCTCGAAGCCGACGTCGTGCTGCTGGCCGAGGGGGTCAATTCCTTCCTGACGGAGAAAGCGGGCCTGGGGCCCGGCCCCGAGCCCCAGAGCCTGGCCCTGGCGGTCAAGGAAGTCCTGGCGCTGCCACGGGAAAAGATCGAGGACCGCTTCGATCTGGAAACCGGGGCGGGAGCCTCGGTGGAGATCGTCGGCGAGACCACCGGCCGGCTGCCCGGCACCGGCTTTATCTACACCAACCGCGACACCATCTCCATCGGCGTGGGTGTGCTGCTGAACCGGCTGATCGAAAGCGACGCCGAGGCCTACACCATCCTGGAGCAGTTCAAGCAGCAGCCACAGGTGCGGCGGCTGATCCAGGGCGCCAGCGTCCGCGAGTACGCCGCCCACCTGATTCCCGAAGGCGGCTACTGCAAGATGCCGCGCCTCTTCGGCGACGGCGTGCTGGTGGCCGGCGACTGCGCCGGCATGGTGAACGCGATCAACTCGGAGGGCGCCAACCTGGCGATGCTCTCCGGCCGCATGGCCGCGGAGACCATCATCGAGTGCCACCGGGAGGGCTGCGGTTTCGACGGGCCTTCGCTCAAGCGTTACCGCGACCGGCTGGAAAAGAGCCTGGTGCTCAAGGACCTGAAAAAATATGAAGGCGCTACGCCTTTCCTCCAGAAGCATCAGGAAATCTTCAACCTTTACCCCGAGCTGCTGGCGGCGCTGGCGCGGGAGTTCTTCACCGTGGACGATTTGAGCAAGGCGGACAAGGAGCGCCTGCTGATGAGGCTGTTCCGCTCCCAGGTGCCGGTGCGCGAGGTCCTGAAGATGGCTTACGACGCCTGGAGGTCGCTGGTATGAAAAGGAATTTTCCCAGAATCCCGGATGCCGCGAGACTACACCGCAAAAAAGATATGAGTCAAAAAAGCGGCGGCGTCACCCTGCCGGACCCGGAAGAGCTGGGCTACCCGGCGCCCGGCCTCAACATCGCCGGCAAGCTGGGGCTGGTCAAGTTCAACCCCGATGAGACATCACACCTGAAAGTGATTGACAAAGAGGTCTGCCGCCGCCGCTGCCGCCAGAAATTCTGCGTCCACTGCTGCCCGGCCCAGGTCTACCGCTGGGAGAGCGAAGAGAAGGTCATCTCCATCGCCTTCGAAGGCTGCCT
>JAJYIN010000047.1 GCA_021790075.1 Actinomycetes bacterium
GGCTCTCTTCCTGTTCGCGGCCCTTTTCGAGCTAACCATTGGTGCTGCCCAGGGACGTTACCTGTTCCCGGCGGTGTTTCCCTTCTGGGCCCTGTTTCTGGCGGGGTTGACCGGCTGGCTGCCGGTCGCCTGGCGGCCGCGCGCCGTGGCCCTGGTGGTGGCGGTTGCCGGCGCTTTCTGGGGTTGGGCGCTGCTGGACGTTTTCCTGGCGAGGGTGACCTGATGGGCGCCGAAGAGGGAGTGACGCCTGACGGTGCGGCAAGCTTACGGGTTGGGAGGAGCCTGATGGCAGGTGGTGCGAATGCCCTTTGAGGGGCCGGAATGAAGGTGCTCTGATGAGTAGTGAAGTGACGCATAAAGCGCGCATGGCCATGGGAGTCAGGGAATGGGGCGCGGCGGCGGCCGCGGCCGCCGCCGTGCTTGCCGTGCTTGCATGGTTTTTCAGCGCAAATTTTTCCCTGCTTGACATCGTGCGGTTCGACGCCACGAACCTGCTGCCACGCCTGGACAAGGGCCACGTGGTCGTCCAGACATTCGTGGCTCCCCATGACAACCTTTCCCGCATTGATATCAGTTTCGAGCGTGGCGCGGACTCCGGCGGCAGCGTCACGTTTCAACTGCTGGAGGTTCCTGATCCCGGCCGGCTGCCGGCCGGGCAGCCGCTCCATGAGGAAAGCATCGAAGTTTCTGACATTCAGAAAAACGGCATGCAACAGTTCAGTTTCGATCCCGTCCCCGGTTCCCAGGGCAAGGCCTATGCCGTCAGGCTCACTGGCACGGGTGATGTGCGCCCACGCGCGAGCAGCGCCAATGCACTGGCGGACGCCGACCTGTTTGTGGATGGCAAGCCGGCGGACAGCGATCTCAGCTTCGCTTCCTTCCATGCCGGCGGCGCCGGCGGGCTGCTCGCCAAACTGTCGCCATTCCGCCCCTTCCCCCTGAGAAGCGAAGTTTTTTTCGTGGCTCTTCTGCTTATTGCAGCCGCCTGTACCGGCTGGCTGCTGTTTACGATTGCTGCCGGTACGGCTAACCGATGCGGGCCTCATGACGACGGGCAACCTCGAAGCGGTTCTGCCGGTGACAAACGGCCGCGCAGCGGGCACGCCGCCGGCCTGCCTGACAGCGGGGCTCCTCCAGACTCCCAAACCTGATAAAATCCTCGTGAACCGAGGAAGACAACATGGTTTCCCATATCTATCAGCGTAAAGTAAACCCCGACAGCGGCGATTCCCTGGCGCTGATTGCCCGCCGCATCCCTCCGGGCAGCACTGTGCTGGAGCTGGGAGTCGCCACCGGTTACTTCAGCCGTTTCCTGACCGAGGAAATGGGGTGTACGGTGGACGGCGTCGAGCGCGACCCCGGGATGGCCGAGGCGGCCCGCCAGTGGTGCCGCCAACTCCTCGTCGGCGACTTGGAACGAGAAAGGCTGGCCGACCATTTTCAGGAGGAGGTCTACGACGCAATTATTGCCGCCGACGTGCTGGAGCACCTGTACGACCCTGGGGCTGTGCTCTCGCAAGCCGGCAGGCTCCTCAAGCCGGAAGGCAGGGTGGTCATCTCCATTCCCAATACCGCTTACGGCGGGCTCATCCTCGATCTGATCGCCGGGAGTTTCCAGTACCGGGACGAGGGGCTGCTGGACCGCACCCATATCCGCTTTTATACGCGTGCCTCTTTCCTGGGACTGCTCGAGTCGCTGGGATTCGAGATCGAAAGCGTGGAGCCGGTGCAGATGGCTTTTGAGCAAAGCGAGTTCTTCGGCCGGCTCAGCCGGCTGCCTGTGCCGTTAAAGAACTACATTTTTTCCCGTCCGGATGCCTGCGCCTATCAGTTCATCGTCGAGGCCCGTCCCGCTGCCCGGTAGGCTGGGGACAAGTGGCCCTGTGGCTCCGCCGGTGGTTGCCGGTTCTCTATTCTTCAGAAACCGCCATGGCCAGCAGTGAGCGGACGCACTCCGGCTCAGCGGCGAACAGGGAGCGTGTTTCGGGGTCGAGTGCCGGCCTGAGGCCTCCGGAAGCCTCCCGCCGCAACCGGTACAGCGCATCCAGCAACTTTCCGTAACGGGGATCGGGCCCCCGGTCCAGCAGGTGTTGATAGGTATCGATGAGGGCGTCGATCGTGTGGTGGGGCCTGTACTCGACTGTGTCGAAGTAAGCGTCCTCTCCCGCAGCCAGCCGGAACACCCTGTCATCCGGAACGATTCTCCGGCGGGCCAGCGCCCTCCTTTCCTTCAGCAGCCGCGGCAGCGACAGCGCCAGGGACCAGAGGGTGGAGAGGTTGGCGGCGACGAACTTCCGGCGGATGAGCGTCCGGGCCAGCAGCCGCGCCGAGCGGGCCGCCACGATTCTGGCCGCCAGCCGCGGGCTGCCGAAATTCCGCACCACGATCTTGAGGGTGTTGAGCTCGATGAGGCGGTATTTGAACGGCAGGGACTCACGGCGGGTGACTCCGGAGTGCATATGATGAACGATTGCCTCAGGCACTGTCAGAAAGCGGAACCCCTGGCTCGTGGCGCGCATGCACCAGTCGGAGTCCTCGAAGTAAAGGAAATAGCCCTCATACAGCGGACCTACCCGCTCCGGCTCGAACAGGCTCCGTTTCAGCAGCGCCGCGCCAAAACAGACTCCGGCCACCTCTTCGCTGAAATCATACTGTCCCAGGTCGCACTGGCCGATTCCGCGGTTGAAGGAAGCTCCCGTAGGCGGCATCACGGTGCCCACGGCGTCGATGACGCCCTCGTGTGAGCTGGACATCATCTTGGGAGCGACCCCTGCCACGTCTCCCGGGGCTTTCGCCAGCGCCGTCACCATCTTCTCCAGCGCTTCCGGCGCCAGCACGGCGTCGGTGTTGAGCATGAGGATATAACGCTCGCTGGCGCCGGCAAGCCCGCGGTTCACAGCCGCGGCGAATCCCAGGTTCGCGTCCAGCTCGATGATATCGACTTGGGGGAACCGTTTCCGCACCTGGTCGATGCCGCCATCGCCGGAAGCATTGTCCACCAGCGTCACCATGCAGCCGGGGTTTTCGCTATCCCCATAGAGGGAATCAAGGCAGCGCTCGAGCATGTCCCAGGGGGAGCGGAAATTGACCAGTATGCACCTGACCGAGGTATCGGACACCCAGACTCCAGTCTTCCTGCCGGGCCGCCTCAGCTTGGGTCCGCGTAGCGTGGCTCAAGCCGGCTTGATGGCCCCATGGCAAGGCCGGCCCGGGTTTGACAGCTGTCAAATCATACCGCAGGGACGGGGCGCAAAACAGGTAGAACAAGGTTTGTGGCCTGCCGATAGGACTAGTAGGGGATTACCTATGTTGTTTTCCCCGTGGAAACCATCGATTCTTCTTACCACCGGCAAACTTGGCTCTGATCAGCAGCCCGGATAAGCCGGAGGGGTGGCGGGTATGGCGAGCAGAAAGAAAATCTACTGGATCGTGGCCCTGGCTGTGGCCATCGCTGCGGCAGCCGGAGTTCTGGCGCTGTGGGGGCACAGTGCCGGTTCGGGGCCCGAGGCTGTTTCTGGAAATAACGAACAGCAGGCCGCAGGGCGGGCGGAAACTGCTGCCACAGAAGCAAGCCCTTCGCCTCTGCCGGCCTCAGCTGATAGCGGCTCGCGGACGGGTGGAGGTTCCCCGTCCGCTTCCGGAAATCCCAAACTGGAATCCTCCCTGCAGGAACTGGCGGACAGGTCGAGCGCCGGTGGCCCCGGCGCCGGCGCTGATTACGCTGCCCAGCGGGGACTCACTCTCCGTGACGGCCGGGTGACGGTGGTGCTGGAGTCCGCGGGCGATACCGGCGCCGCGGCCCAGGCAGCCGGCGCTGCCGGCGGCACGGTCGAGACTTCCTACAATAATCTGGTCCAGGCTTCCGTCCCGGTGGAGCGCCTGGGCGGTCTGGCGGCGTCGCCGGCGGTCGGTTACGTGCGCGAGCCGGAGCACCCGCAGGTGTTCGCCACCACAGACGAAGGTGTTAGCGACATCGGCGCCTCGGCCTGGCAGAACAGTGGCGATACGGGCGCCGGCATGAAGATCGCCGTGCTGGACCCCGGTTTCAGTGGTTATGACCAGCGGATCGCATCAGGCGACCTGCCGGCCAACGTCACGGTCCGCTCCTTCCGCGCTGACGGCGACATCACCGGCGGCGGGCAGGTGCACGGCACTGCCTGCGCCGAGATCGTCTATGACGTGGCTCCCGGCGCCCAGCTGTACCTGGTCAACTTCAACACTGATGTAGAACTCGGCAACGCTGTCAACTGGCTAATCAGCCAGCACGTCGAGGTCATCTCCACCTCTTTCGGGTTCTTCAGCTCTTTCGCCGGTGACGGCACCGGCACCATCGACAGCATGACCCAGCAGGCCAACGCGGCCGGCATCTTCTGGGCCGATTCGTCCGGCAACGCGGCGCAGACCCACTGGAGCGGCGCCTTCACCGACGCCAACGGCAACAACATCAACGACTTTGCGCCCGGTGTTGAGGGGGACAGCTTCACCGCCAGCGACGGGCAGATGATCAACACTTACCTGACCTGGAACGGCTGGCCGGCCACCAACCAGGATTATGACCTTTACCTCTACAAGAGCGGTTCGGCGGCGCCGGTGGCTGCCTCCACGAACACTCAGAACGGCACCCAGGCTCCTGCTGAGGAGATCCATTATCTAGTGCCTGCCGGGCAGGGCGGCACCTATTACGTGCAGATCAGGAAGGTGAACGCCACCGGCAACGCCACCTTCCAGCTCTATACCTATCCTTACAACCTCCAGTATGCGGTAGCCGCCGGCAGTCTGGGCGGGCAGCCCAGCGATTCGCCCTACGTCATGACCGTGGGGGCCGTGCCGGTGTACGGCACCACCCTTGAGAGCTTCAGCTCCCAGGGACCGACTGTAGACGGGCGGGTAAAACCGGATATAGTCGGCCCGGACCGGGTGTCAACAGCCACATACGGCCCCCAGGGTTTCTGGGGCACTTCAGCGGCGGCGCCGCATGTGGCCGGGGCCGCGGCGCTGGTCAAATCGGCCAACCAGACATATGCGCCTGCCGATATCCAGAACCTACTGGAGAGCCGGGCCACCGACCTGGGCGCTCCCGGCAAGGACAACCTCTACGGCAGCGGCAAGCTGAACCTGGGCGCCGCGCCACCGCCGCCGGCCGGGCCCAGTTATTACTTCACCTGGTACGATGAGTCAACCCCGGGCATGTTTGACTGGATCCTGGTAGACAATACCTCAACGACCGCGGCAGTGGCCGAGATCTTCATCGGCGGCCAGCTCAAGGGAACCTATCAGATCGCTCCCGGAGAAAGGGTGACGCCGCAGTTTCCTGGTGTGATGAACGGCCCCGTGCAGGTGCTGTCGGCCGGCGGGCAGCCACTGCTGGTGAGCCAGCGCGTCATCTTTAACGGCGGCTTCACGGAGCTGATGGCGCTGCCGGGAACCTCGCTGGCTTCCGAACAGTACCTGACCTGGTATGACGAGCAGACCCCCGGTATGAGGACCTGGCTACTGATCGGCAACCAGGGCACGCAGGCGACCACTGCCGAGGTTTACATCCATGGTGTCCTCAGCGGCACTTTCAGCATCCAGCCGGGCGGGCGGGTGACGCCGGAGTTCCCCGGGGTCATGGACGGGCCCGTTTATGTGCGCTCAGTGGAGGGCCAGCCGCTGGTGGTCAGCGAACGGGTCCTCAATCAGGGGAATTTCAATGAGGTGATGAGCGTTCCCAAGGCTTCGCTCGCGGGTGATTACCACTTCACCTGGTATGACAGCCGGACTCCCGGCATGTACACCTGGGTGCTGGCGGCCAATCCGGGCAGCCTGCCCGTAACAGCGAAGGTTTATGTGGGCGGGCAGCTCATGGGAAGCTACGACATCCCGGCCGGCGGCCGCGCCACCCCCATTTATTACGGGCTGATGGCCGGTCCCGTTGAGGTGAAGTCAGCCGGCGGCGAGCCGCTGATCGTCAGCGAGCGCACCCTGATGGGTAACTCATTCGAAGAGGTGACCGGGACGCCCACCGTGGCGATCGGGACCTCCGCGGACTTCACCTGGTACGACCAGTTGACCCCGGGGATGACCACCTGGGTGCTGATGTCCAATCAGGGCACCGTTGATACTTCCACCAGCATTTACGTAGGCGGCGTCCTGCAGGGTATCTATACCGTGCCGGCGGGCGGCACCGTGAAAGCGGTCATGTTCCCCGGGCTTATGAACGGGCCGGTTGAGGTCGTCTCCAGCGGCCAGCCTCTGATGGTAAGCGAGCGGACTCTTTACAATTCTTCCTTCAACGAGGTCGTGGGGACATTACCCTGACGGGCCGGGCCGGGTGCGCGATTCCTGACGCCGTCTGGTGGCGATTCCTCGCGCTGCAGGCGGTGATTTTCGCAAATACACCTGAAATCCCTAGGATGCAGCGCCAGCGCTCCCACGGCCTGCCTGATTGGTTGCGCGCTTGCTTGATTCGTTGTACTCACCAGGTTTGCGCGCCAGGACGAGGCCGAAGGCGGGGCGCCGGGCGCCGTAATTCTCCAGGGCCGCCGCCGGACAGTAAAGCAGCGTCACCAGCCCCCCGGCAGCCCGCGGCAGGTGCCTGAGCACCCCGCTTCGCGCGTATGACCTGCCGGTATTGGCGGCCGGGATCACCGACAGGGCGAAAGCGGCGGCGCAGTTCATCATCGTGGCCGGCAGGATGGAAACCTCCTCGAACCCCGAGACCGTCAGCGCCCGCCGAATTCCTTCCCGGCTGGGAATGGACACGTGCCGCGGAGCCTCGCTGTACTGGCTCCAGCGGGTTCTCAGCGTCAGGCTCTGGCACGAGTCCGCCAAGGGCACCTCGGCCACTACCCAACCCCCCGGCTTCAGCATGGAGTGGATCCTCCACAGCACCTTTCCCACATCCAGCAGGTGCTCGATTACATAATAAATCGTCACCATGTCAAAACTGGCGGCGGGGTAGAAGACGCTGTCGAGGGTGCCGGCGTCGACGGCGAAGCCGCGGGTCTGGCGCACGTAACGGACTAGGTCGGGTTGGATCTCCAGTCCCCTGACAGAGAATCCGGTCCGGGAGAAACGCGCCAGCCGGTCCCCGGTACCGCAGCCCACATCTAGCAGGTTGCCGCCGGCCAGGCCGGTATGGCGCCTGATGGTCCCGGTTTCCCGTTTGTGGAGGATCCTGTAAAAAGCAGCTTCCTCGGCGCGCGAGATCAGCCGGCGGATGCGGCCACCAGCGTCGAGATCGGTCCGGAAGCTGTAGACCGGCGGGTAGAGCTCTGCTACCTTGTCTTCGCTGGGCATGGGTGAGAGCTGAACCGAGCCGCAATCCCGGCAGCGGAGCATCGCCCAGGAACCGGGCACATATTCGAGGTGGTCCCGGACACGGTCCAGCCAGGACGCCAGCGACCCGGAACCGCAATACTGGCAGGCAACCGGCGGCCGCCAGCCGGCGCCGGCCTCCGGCCGGGGCCACGTATCCGTGCCGCCGGTCTGCCGGGCTTCCTGCCGCTCACCGGTTGAAGAATTCACTTGATGTGCATTCTTATTTGAAGTCATATGGCCGACCCTGCGACCGTTGCGCACATCCCGGGGACGCGAGCAGATCTTCGCAGGCCTGGATATGTCTGTCGATGGCGTCCTGCCACTCGAACCGCTTGATCCCGGAAACCTGGCAGTCTCCCCGGTGGACCCGCTCGACCCCGGTGGCGATGGCGGCCGCGCTTCCCGGTTCCACCAGCACGTACCTGCCCGAGATGACCTCAGGGAGCGAACCCGCCCGGGTGGCTACCACCGGCCGCCCCATAGTGCAGGCCTCCACGCAGGTAAAGCCAAAACCCTCGTTGAGCGAGGGCACTATAACACAATCGCTGGCCTGGAAATACAGGGGCAGCTCCGCGCGGCTCACCGGCGGGCGGACTATAACTTCATCTTCCCGGAAACGGGCCAGGGCCGCCAGGGCTTCCCGGTATTTCGTCTCGGGCTGGTTCGCCAGCAGGAGCAGGAAACGGGCCGTTGGCACTTTCTGCCTGATTTCAGGGATGGCATCAACCAAGAACTCCAGTCCCTTGATGAAACCGGGGCGGCCCGAATACATGCAGAGGAAGGTGTCGCCGTCAATCCCCAACTGCCGGCGGATCTCCTTGCGCCCGTCTTGGGCGCCGGGGTCAAAGAGGGAATAGTCGATCCCAGGGTAGGCGAGGAAGGCCTTGCCGGCGGCGGGCGCCGCTGCCGCCAGCGACCGCATCGTGTGCCGGGAGATGCAGCCGTAGGCGTCGAAGGGGAGGCTGAGCACCAGCCGCTCGAACGCCATGAAACCGGCCGCCGGCACCGGCCTTATCCCTAGCTTCAGCCATAACCGGCCCAGGACCTCGAAGGGGTGCAGCACCACCGGTTTGCGCAGCATCCGGGCCGCCGTCCAGGCGGCGATGGCGCCGTTGTACGTGGGCGCGTGGATGATATCGGCGCCGCCGGCAGCCGCCAGCACCGCCGGCAGCCCCATCAGCGTGAACCAGTAGCGGTCGCCCCGGCGCGGCACCCGCACCCGCCTCACCTCGACGCCATTGATAAGCTCGCGGGCGGGCGTCTCCGCCAGCCGCGCGGTAACCACAGTGCACTGGTGGCCCCGCTCGACCAGGCCCTCGGCCAACTGCTTCAGGAGGCTCTCGCCACCGCCCAGGTGCGGATGGTAATACTCGTATACAAAGCAGTGCTTCATCGTCAGCGCGGGGTCACCTCTTGCCCGCTCCGCGGCGCCCGCCGCCGGGAGATGACCACCATCAGCGCCAGGAAGACCTTCACCATGTAGTAGACAGAATGGAAATTGGTGATGGATGAACGGCCGCCGCCCCGGGGCCGCATGGCCACCGGGACCTCCCGCACGCGCAGCCGCGCCATGTGGGCGGTCAGCAGCGCCTCCACCTCCGGATAGTCGCCGGGATAATCGCGGGCGAACAGCTCGATCAGCTCCCGGTTGACAGCCCGGAAACCTGAGGTGGCGTCGGTGAGCCGCTGCCGCAAGAGGACGGAAAGCACCCAGGAAAACAGCGCCGTGCCCGCCCGGCGGCCGAAGGGGCCTTTGTAGCTCTCGGGGGACAGGTAGCGGGAGCCCACCACCATGTCACTTTCGCCGGCGATTATCGGCGCCAGCAGTTCCTTGATGTGGGCGGCTTTGTGCTGGCCGTCGCCATCAGTCTGCACGGCGATGTCGTATCCTTCCCGCCGGGCGAACTTGTAGCCCGTCTGCATGGTGCTGCCGATGCCCAGGTTGAAGGGGAGCTGCAGCACCTCCACGCCCGCGTCGCGGGCGATCCGGGCCGTGCCGTCGCTGGAGCCGTCGTCGACTACGACGATGTCGGCGGCGAGCGAAGCGCGGATATCCGCGATGACTTCGCCGATGCTGGCCGCCTCGTTGTGCGCCGGAATGATGACAAGGATACGGGGTTCACTGTCCACGGCTGGCCTCGCTCTGGGTGGCCGGAGTGGCGCGGTCGAAGAGGTAAAAGACACCGCCCGCCAGGCTGACTACGGTGATCACCAGGAAGCTCAGGATCGACATGGAAAAGGCGGCGGCGCTCGCGACCCCAATCTGGCTGAACAGGAGCACCCAGGCGCCCTCGCGCATCCCCAGGCCGTTCAGGGAAAGCGGGATCATGCTCACCGCCAGCACCACGGGGATGAAGAGGAAATAGTAAAGGATGGAGATATCGATGCCCAGCGAGCGGCCCAGGAGGTAGGCGATCGAGACCGAGATACACTGGTAGATGACGGAGACGGCCATCACGGCCGCCATCACGCTCCGCTGCTTCTGCAGGCGGTGCAGCTCATAGTAGAAACCGACCAGGTATCGCCTCATACCCATCGGGTCCAGCCGCAGGAGCGGCAGCCCCCCGAGCCTCCTGGCCGCTTTTTCATTGACCACGAGTATGATCAGCAGTAGCGCCACCCCCAGCATGGCCAGGATCAGCGCCACCATGCGCGGGCCCAGCAGCCGCAGCTGGAAGAGGGCCGGCGCCGCGGCGATGACCAACAGCGCCAGGGTGGAAGTGGCCCGGTCCATGGCGACGGAGCCGGCCGCCTCCACCGACCGGCCGGTGCTCCGCGACAGCTTGAAGATCTTCACCACGTCGCCCCCGAAATTGGTGGGCAGGAAATTGTTGAAAAAGAGCCCGATGTAGAACAGCGTCGTCAGGTAAAAATACGGCGCCGGCACGTCCTGGGCCTGCAGGATCAGCCGCCACTTGTAGACGCTGACCAGGTTGGCCACCAGGAAAGCCAGCGTCCCCAGGGCCAGCCAGCCGGGGTCCACGTTCCTGAGGCTGTCGGCCAGCGCCCCCAGGTCGACCCGGGTCAGAAGCAGAGCCAGCAGCGCGGCGCTGACGGCGGTTTTAAGCAGCCTCGACCGCGTCCAGGCCTGCAGCCGGAAACCGGCGCCCCCGGCGGCGGCGCCGCTGTCGGCCTGTCTATCCGGCTCCATCGCTGGAGCCTCCGGACTCGCCCCGCCCCCGCGCTTCCCGCTCTTTCCTCAGATCACGGTCCAGCAGCGCCAGCTTCTGGGCTAGCATCTTGGTCTGGTCGGTCAGGCGCGAAACCAGCAGGGAGAAATGGAGCGCCATCCCGAAGAGGAACAGGAGGGCCAGCAGGAAGAGGGCGTTGGAAGGCACGGCGATGCCCAAGGCCGAGGAAACCCTGCCCAGGAGGGGCTCCCAGACTGCCAGCAAAAGAATGACCGCCACGGTCAGGAACCACAGCAGTGAATACTGTTCCTTCAGTTTCTTCTTCCGGATTAGCTGGAAGATGACGGCGGCCATGAGCCCGGCGACCACCAGCGCGATGATTTGGATCTTGCTCAGGATCTCCTCCCCGGGAAGATACCGGTTAACCACTCATTCTATAGAAAAAGACGGGGGAGTGGAAACGCTGGAAGACGGAAGATCTCCAGGGGGGGTGATCGACCGGAGGAAATATCACCGCCAGTAAGGTCACCACAGGGGGCCGGTCGCCCCCGAAAATCACCTTTTGGCTCTTTACCGGCGCAGGCATTTCAGGCGGTTTCCCAGCCGGCGGGCAAGCGTGTCCAACCGCCGCGCAAAGGCGAGAACCGGTTTAAGGGTCTGGTAAATACGCCAGGCCCGCCCGCCCCTGATGGCAGACAGCCTCATTTCCAGCTGGCGGATTTGCCCTTGCTGCTCTTGCAGCCGGCGGTCCTTTTCTTCCAGCCAGGCGAGGAGTCCGGCGCCGGTGACCGAATCAGGCCGCCCGATCTCGGCGGCCTCGAGCCGCTCCAGCAACTCCGGTGCTGTGAGATTATCCAGCGTGAGTGTGTCAGAAAGCCGGTACCGGCGGTAACGCGAATAATAGTTTTTTTCTGGCAGCATCATCAGTCCTGTCAGCCCGCGGTCTTTATCCGGCGCGCTGGTAGCGCGCCGGCTCT
>JAJYIN010000048.1 GCA_021790075.1 Actinomycetes bacterium
AGCAATATAGGCGAGGTTTGTTTTCAGCAGGCGATAGGACTCCGAACATATTCCCGAGGGGTTCTCGATCGTAACCGGTTTACCATTTTTTGAAGAGATCTTGGGAATGGAAGCGAGAATCGGGCTTTCAACGCGTTTGACCAACTCGTCAGCGGATCTCAGGCGTGTGTCGAACTGATCTGTGACAAATACAGCTCCAACGCCGAGGATCAAGCTAAAGAACAGCGCGATGGTGCCAGTCCGGACCGGCTGGGGTGAGACCGGGGCGGTGGATGCCATGGCCGGCTTCACGATCTCAAGGTCACCCGTCTGCATCGCATCCAGCAGCTTCAGCGTCTCGAGTTTGTCCTGCAGTACCTTGAAGCTGGCGGAGTCCTGCTGCTCTGCCGGGGTGGCAGCGATCTGGGATTCGATGGGCGCGCGCGCCCTCTCAATTATGTTATGGTCGACCTGCTGCCGCCAGTTAATATATTGCTGGCCGAAAGCATTGGCGACGTTAGCCGCCAGGTTGGGGTCCGTATCGGTGGCTGTAATGTCGATGATATCCGCCTTCTTGGCGGGTGAAGCACTTACCATTGACGCCGGATCACGGCCGTTTAACTCGTCACCCAATGAATTGGAGACGGCGGAAACCACTTCTGGAGATTTCACCAACTCGGAATCTGTCTCGATGTCCCTGTCAGGCTGGCCGCTTGAGTCCTGGAACAGCGAAGCGCCGAGCAGCGCCCGATCCAGACCTGAACGCCTTTGCAGGAGCTCGGTTGTGGACTGATACATTGGCGTGGAAAAAACCGTCGAGTATAGCACTGCCCCGCCGGTGATCAGAACGACGATGATGAAGATCATCCATTTGCGGCGCCAGATAACGCTCAGATGATCATCGAGCGCGAGGGATTTCATTGGAATTCCTTATTTTTTTGCCCAGAAGGGTCATGTGAATTTACGCGATTATATATAATTACTTGGTCCTGCGACAGATATCCTCCAAGAACAGTTACATGCTTTGAATTCGCCAATCTTTTCATTCCGGCGCTTTGCCGCCGCAGGGCGCCTGCAGTCGATGATCAGCAAGAGCATGGTGCCAACAGCCGTGCTGCTGTTGTTGGTGCTGGAAACGTCGGCTGTCTTCCTGAACGGAGCCTACTTTATCGGGCCCATGACGCTTTGCGTGATAGGCGCCTGGCTGCTGCTTGCCTGCATCGTTCTGGTGGAGGGTGACGGCGTTGACTCGTGGCGGACGGCAAGGGTTGGGTTACCCACTGCTGCCCTGGGTTTGTTTTGGCTTTGGACCGGCGCCTCTGTGTTCTGGTCGGTTGCAGGCGATCTCAGCTGGACGGAATTCAACCGCACCGGCGGTTATCTGGCAATTTTTCTGATTGGTTCAATCGCCGCTGGGAATCGCATTTCCAGGAGCCTGGCGGCCTGGCTGTTCCTGGCTGCTGCCTCCTCCGGTTCCTTATACGGCATCGGCGTCAAGGCATTGCCGACGGTCATTGATAATCTGGAGAATTTTGCTCGTGTCTCGGTTCCCCTGGGCTCGGTCAACGGTTTGGGATTACTGGCAGCCTTTACCTTCCCGCTTGCCATTTATCTGGCGTCATCCAAGTATTATCCCTGGCCTCTAAGACTGTTTGCTATGTTGACGGCACCGCTATTATTGATATGTCTTTTTTATACCTTGTCTCGCGGCGCCACCCTGGCGCTGGTCCTCGGCCTCATCGCGTATTTTTCCATTTCCCCGCTGCGGTTGCGCAGCTTTGGCGTCTTCGTGCTCGCCCTGGCGCCAACGATCGCCATTGGATGGTGGAGCTCGGGGCAGGCGGCGCTCTCGGACGACAAGGTCGAACTCGCTCAGCGGGCGGTGGCGGCAGCCAGCCTTCGTACCTATCTGATCATTGCGTTTGTATCGGTAGGACTGGTGTTTCTGGCTGCATTGCTGATTGGAGGGCGGGTCAAATTTCCCCGTCCTATGGTGAGGACAGCAGGTGCCATCGCTCTGATTGGAGTGATTGCGGCGGTCGTAACGGGAGCATCGCTGTTTATTTCTTCCAAACCGTCTTTCGGGCAATGGTTGTCAGATTCATATCACGAATTTACCCTGCCTGGATCCAGCAAGGGAGACGTCCACCGCCTTTTTGAACTGGGACGGTCGGGAGACCGCTGGCAATTGTGGCAGGAAGCTGTAACAAACTGGGAGAGTCACCCAATTACCGGCACCGGCGCCCAGTCCTTCCCGGTGATACACCTGATTCTTCGAGCCAGTTCCAATCTTTTTGTCAAGCAGCCTCACGGTCTGGCTTTTAGAGTGCTCACGGAACTGGGAGCCGTAGGTTTTCTGCTGGCGGGAGCATTTATCTCTTTGGCCATGTTCTTTGGGACATTGAATCTCGCCAGGACCAGAAATCGCTGGGACCGCGGCATGATGGCGGCGATTCTATCCATGGCAATCATCTACCTGGTGCACACCTCATACGACTGGGACTGGAACATGTTTGCCCTGACATTGCCGTATTTTTTCTTCATTGGCATTCTGGTCGGCTGGCAGCCAGGGGATGTCAAACGGCAGGAAACGGGAATATGACCGCGCCGGGCGCGTGGCAGGCGTTACCCGCCTGAGGCTGTCCCAGCCGCCGCCGGTTTGTCGATAACCTTGGCGCCGGTCATCTTCGCCTGCACGATCAGGCGGTGGGAGGTGCTCCAGATGGGGTCGCAGGTGATCAGGGTGATGGCCTCGAAGCCGACTGGTTGCACAACGCTCGTGTCTTCCGGCTCAGTGATGTGCTTGCCGGTCACCGTGTAGTTGAATTGCCCGTACTGCGTGCGCATGATTATCTGGTCGCCGGCGACGAGGTCGTTCAGCTTAAGGAAGGGGGCGCCATAGAGGACGCGGTCGCCGGCCACGGCAAAGTTGCCGCCCATGCCCGGCAGGGGAGTTTCTTCCATGTGGCCCGGTCCTTTGTGCAGGTCGCCGTCGGCGCTGCCCTCTACGACGATGGCGTTGAGCCCCATTTTTGGAATCTCAAGCTGACCGATGATCTGGCCGCTCGAGAGGCGTGATTTGTACGCCTCGGCCAGCTGCCGCATCTTTTCCGAGTCAGCGGCGCCCTGGAGCTTGTCGAGCACCTGCTGGTTCAGGGCCAGGGACGCCGCCGATTCCTGCTCGAATTCGCCGCGCAGGCTGCGCTGCTCGATCACACCCCGCAGATACGTGTAAGGCACATACCCGAGCAGGCCGAGGCCCGCAATGATCAGCAGGATGCCAATGATCCTGGCTGGGCTTAGCTTTCTCTTGCTTTTCTTAGGAGGCATGGAGATGTGGATTCATTTAGACTAAGCATACTATAGTCAAGGCGCGGCACTCTTCACAAGGCAGCCGAGGCCCAGAATGTCCGCAAGACGTATTTTATGAGATTTATCGATACCCATTGCCACATAATTCCAGGCGTCGATGACGGCGCTCCGGACGAAAAAACCAGCCTGGCCATGGCGCAGATTGCCGCCAGTGACGGGATTGGCACGGTAGTGGCAACCCCGCACGTTGTCGAAGGAATCTATGATGGAGGCGACCGGGAAGAGCGCCTCCGGAAACTCGCGAACGGAATCAAGCGGGAAGGCATAGGATTAAGCCTGGTTGCTGGGGTGGAGGTTCCCATGAGCATGGCCCTGGGCAATTCCGGGCTCCTTTCCAGGCTCAGACTGGGGAGCAGCCGCTACCTGCTGCTGGAAACGACGGCGACGACCTTCGAACAGCTGTCCCAGGCGGTATATCAGACACGGCTCGCCGGTCTTTTCCCGGTGCTTGCCCACCCGGAGCGGGCTGAATTCGTGGCGAAAGACCCCGGGAGGCTGGCAAGGCTCATTGAGGGCGGAGACGTGTTCTGCCAGGCAACAGTAGCCAGCCTCGAGGGACTGTTTGGCAAGGGGCCCCGGAAAGCCGCGCTCGACATGGCCCGCTCAGGTCTGGTGCACCTGGTGGCCTCGGATGCCCATTCCGCAGGACGGCGCGCCCCCAGGTTGAGCGCCAGTTTTGATTTGCTGGCATCAAGGGTCGGGGAACCGGCCGCCCGCATTATCATGCTCGAAAATCCGCAGCGACTCATCGATGACTCACCCCTGGCCAGCATCGAGTCCGGCGGCGCCTCCAGAAAAGGCCTCTGGTCCCGGCTGCGGAACCGGTAGCATTTCCCAGTGCCTGCTTGCCGGGGTTGGCTCTCCCTGTCCCGGCTGGGGAGCCGGTTGCATGCTCTCTCAACTGTAATAACCAATCTTTTAACACAAGCATGGGCGTGATCCGATTAAAAATTACACTAAAGCACTCGGCCTGCCGCGCCGATTTACCCCGTGTTAGGGCAACCCCGCTGGAAAGACGAAATGGGTGGACCAGAAGAAACAGCCGGAAGACAAAGAGAGGGAGGCTCCCTTCTTTTTTTATCCGCTAATGACGGACCAGAGTCGGCCCTCTCGTTCATATTGCTGACCCTGGATGAAGAAAGTTATGCCGTCGAGATCGGCCGGGTAAGGGAGATAATACGAGTTCCCAGGATAACCCGGGTTCCCGGTGCTCCTGGTCATGTCTCCGGGGTCATAAACCTGCGGGGCACCATCGTGCCGGTGATCGAGCTGGCGGTGTTGCTGTCGCTTCCGGCGGGAGACGCCGGGACAAAGAGCCGCATCGTCGTCGTGGAATCCGATGCTACGCCGGTGGGGCTAATAGTGGACAGCGTCGAGGGTGTGGCGGAAGTTGCTCCAGAAAGCGTGGAGCCGGCCTTGCGGACGCTCGATGACTCACAGCGCATCTGCCTGGAAGGGCAGGTTGAGATCGGCGGCAAAATCGTGGGAATTCTGGACATAGACCGCGTCATGGACAGGGCGCGGCCGGGAACTGACACATAAGAATTGGCAGGGAGGTTTTTCTGATGGCAGTGGAGAGCATTCCACCTGCAACGCAGGTTTCCACAGGCGGGGTCCTTCCGGGGGGCAGGAGCGGGCACAGGCTCCTCAATATTTTCCGCACCAGCATCGAGGCAAAGATCATGGGCTTGGTTGCCATTCTCATGCTGGTGGGTTTCGGAGTGTTCGGCATCGTCAACATCCGCCAGGGGCAGAACGATCTGGTCAGCCAGCAGGAGCAGGGAAACCAGGCGCTGGTGAACTCCGTATCGAGCGGCGTCAAGGCAAGCATGCTCGAGGGGAAGCCGGAATACACCACCAAGGTGCTGGGGGACCTGCGCGGCGTCGGCGACGTCAGCCAGATCAGGGTTTACAGCATCGACGGCAAGGAGCAATTCAGCAGCCATGGCGGCCAGGCCTCGGGCATGGTGGCCGATAAAATCGCTGAGGCGGTCCAGGGCGGAAGGACCGTCAGTTTCTACCAGGGTGATGGGTCAAACCGGACACTTAACGTGATCAACCCGCTTCCCAATGAGGCGGGCTGCCAGGCCTGCCACGGAACCACCAACTCCATGCGCGGGGTGGTGATGGTTTCCACTTCCATGCAACACATCGATTCCGAAGTCCAGTCCAACAAACTTCGCACCCTGGGCTTCCTGGCCGCCACCGTCGTGTTTGTAATGGTTGCCCTGCTTATTTCATTGCGCATGGCGGTGATGAGGCCGCTCAAACGGGTCGTCGGCGCCATCCGCCGGATGGCTGCCGGTGATCTCACCGAGCGCGTCCAGCTCAAGTCCAGCGACGAGTTCGGCCTTCTGGCCGGCAGTTTCAATGATATGACTGATAATTTGAGCGTTCTTAGCAGCAAGATACGTGAGACCGGCGAATCTACCAGTGCCGCGTCCGCGGAAATATCCTCGACCATCGAGCAACAGGTGAGCGCTTCCTCAGAGCAGTCGGCGGCAGTCACGGAGACTACCGCCACCATTGAGGAGCTGGCAAGTACAGCTAAACAGATAGCTGAGACAGCTGAGTCGGTTTCGACGGTGGCTCTTGAAACGCTCGATCATGCCAAAAACGGATACGCAGCGGTGTCGGCCACCATCGAAGGCATGTCGCAGATAAATGAAAAGGTCCACCATGTGGCTGAAAAGACCCTTTCGCTAGGGGAGAAATCCCAGAAGATTGGAACTATCCTCGAGATCATCAATAATATTGCTGATCAAACTAACCTGTTGGCGCTGAATGCTGCCGTCGAAGCGGCCCGCGCCGGAGACCAGGGACGCGGCTTTGCCGTCGTGGCGGGCGAGATCCGCCGGCTGGCAGAAGAAAGCGTAGGTGCCACTGGAAAGATTAAGTCACTTATCGACGAGATCCAGGCAGAGACCAATAGCACGATTATGGCCACCGAGGAGAGCGCCAAGGAAGTGGAAAAAGGCGTCGATTTGGCCGCCGGAGCAGGAAAATCGCTCGAGAGTATTCTGGGGGTTGTAGCCGAGAATAGCAGAGCAGCGAAAGAGATTTGCGTGGCCACGGCGCAGCAAAAGAGCGCCAGTGAACAGGTCGTAGCGGCGATGACGAACATCTCTGAGGCCAGCCGCCAACAGGCCAGCGGCGCCCGGCAGACTAAGGCAGCCACCGAACAGCTGAACCATGCCGCTGCTGAGCTAAGGGCGGCCATCGCCGAGTTCAAAGTAAATTAAGCGGCCATGAACATCTGGTCAAACGACAGTCAGTTCCTGGAGACTTTCCGCATAGAAGCCGAGGAGCGGCTGCAGGAACTAAACCAGGGCCTGATGCTGCTGGAAAAGAACCCCGGCGACGATGAACTGATCAAACGCCTCTTCCGCGAAGCCCATACCCTGAAGGGTTCGGCGGGCATGATGGGCCTCGATTCGATCCGGGAGCTGGCCCACCGGGTCGAGGATATCCTCGCCTCGATACAGAAAGGCCAGCTCAAGATGAGCGGCGAGGTCAATGACCTCCTTTTGGAAACCCTGGACCGCATCGAGGAAATGCTGCCATCGGTGGACGAGCCTGCCTCGGACGCGGAATCAGACGTCAGCGAACTGCTGGACCGGCTCGGGCAGGTAGAGCAGGCAGCCCCCGGAGCGGCGGCGCCGGTTGCCGGGGCAGCGGCGGCAAAAACACCGGCTTCAAAACCAGCGACTGAGACCACAGGTCCGGCGGACGCGCGCCGGGATGTCCGGCCGCCGGCAGTTCCCAAAGTAAAGCCGGCCGACACCACCATCCGGGTCAATATTGACCGGCTGGATGGCCTGCTAAATCTCATGGGTGAGATCCTGGTCAACCAGGTGGATGCCGAGCATGGTGTCCGCGATCTGTCGTCGATCCAGTCGAGGCTGAACGAGCTTGATTCAGCGATGGCCTCGCTGGTGGGACAGGTGGGGCAGCTGCGGGAAGCGGGAGACACGGAAAAACTGGAAAAGCTAAGTCAGAAGCTGAACAAGGCCCAGGATCTGTTTGCCGCCGTAACCAACGGTTTGGGAAGCGCCATCTCGCGCCTGAACGAAAACACCGCCGTCAGGCGGCTGGCGCTGGACGAGCTTCAGGACCAGGCCCTGCATGTGCGCATGCTCCCCTTGTCAACCATTTTCGGTCTGTATCCGCGGGTGGTGCGCGACGCGGCCAAAGCTTGCGGCAAGAAAGTACAACTGAAGATTTCTGGTGAAAAAACCGAGCTCGACAAGCACATCCTCGAGGAACTGGCGGACCCGTTGATGCATATCATCCGCAACTGCGTCGACCATGGCGTCGAGTTCGCCAACGAGCGGGTAGCAGCCGGCAAGGAGGAGCAGGGACTTGTCCATCTGTCAGCTGCGCAGCGGGGCGACCGCGTCGAGATCACCGTCACCGACGACGGTGGCGGCATCGATCCGGCCAGGGTGAAAGCCGCGGCTGTAAATAAAGGGCTGATCGGCAGGAGCGATGATCTCACCGATGCGGAAGCCATGGAAATGATATTTTGGCCGGGTTTTTCGACTGCCGAGGCGGTGACCGCCATCTCCGGGCGCGGCGTCGGCCTGGATGTGGTCAAGAATAACATCGAGAAGCTGGAAGGCAATGTCACGGTGGAATCCTCGCCGGGATCAGGCACCCGTTTCGTGATCTCGCTGCCGGTGACACTGGCGGTAATACCCGGTTTTGTGGTCAGCTGCGGCGGCGCCAATTTTGTCATTCCCATGGCCGCGGTCAGGGAGCTGGTTTCCGTGCCGGAGCAAGAGATCCAGTCGCTTGGGAACCAGCGGGGCTTTCTAATGCGGGGCAGCGCCGTGCCGCTAGTCGATCTCAGCGAGCATCTGGGGGGCGGCGCCACCGGAGCAGCGAACGGAAAGGTGTATGTGGCGGTGGTCGGCGCCGAAAGCCAGTTGCTGGGGTTGCAGGTGGAAAACCTCATCGGTGAGCAGGAGATCGTCATCAAACCCCTGGGATCGTTTCTGCCGCGGTTGCCGTACATTGCCGGGGCGACCATCCTGGGTGACGGCGAGGTGGTGCTGGTGCTCAATATCAACCAGCTGGTGCGGGGGGTCAGGAGTTCGGTTGCTTCCGCCAGGACCGTTGGTCAGAAGCAGGACAAAAGAGCAGCGTCCCGGGGCAGGAAATCGGTGCTGGTGGTTGAGGACTCGCTGGTTGTCCGGGAATTGCAGAAAAACATCCTGGAAGCTGCCGGTTTCCTAGTCGAAACAGCCGTCGACGGCAACGATGCCCTTGCCCATCTTTCGCAGGGTCCGGTCGACTGTGTCATCACCGATGTCGAGATGCCCGGCATGGATGGGTTCCATTTGACCAGCACCATCCGCAGCACCGAGGAGATCAAGGAGATCCCGGTGGTGATCGTCTCCTCTTGCAGCAGTGAAGAGGACAAGAAAAAAGGGGTCGAGGCGGGCGCCAATGCTTACGTAGTCAAAGGCAGCTTCGATCAGCAGGGGCTGCTCAACACCATCGAGAGCCTGGTGGCCTGAGAAGGCGGGGCATGAATGGAAGCCAGGGTAAAAGAGCATCCCGCGCCGGTCCGGGTTTTGGTTGCCGACGACTCGCCGACGGTACGCCTCATGCTTACCCGCATGCTCGAAGCTGATCCCGGCATTGTCATCGCCGGCACCGCCGCGGACGGTCAGGAAGCCATCGAAAAGGTGAAAGCCCTCCATCCTGACCTGATCACCATGGATGTCAACATGCCGGTCATGGACGGCCTGGCTGCCATCGAGTACATTATGGCCTACGATCCGGTGCCGATCCTGGTGGTCAGTTCCGTGGTCGACCGGGAAAATACCGCCAACGCGGCCCGGGCCCTGGGGGCCGGCGCCGTCGACGTCATTCCCAAGCCGACCCCGGATTCCAACCAGGATTTCATCAGGGTGGCGGCGGACCTGCGGTCGAAGGTAAAGATGCTGTCCAAGGTGAGGGTGATCACACATCCGCGCGCCCGGCTGCTGGACCGGGCCGTGGAAGCATCATCGGTTTCCGGTGCGAAGAGCAAGATCGTGGCGATTGCTTCTTCCACTGGCGGTCCCCAGGCACTTTATGCCATCCTGTCCAGCCTCCCCGGCGATCTGCCGGCGGGCATCGTCATCGTGCAGCATATCGCAAAGGGTTTCACGGAAGGGCTGGTCAGATGGCTGTCGGGCAATACCAAGCTCAAAGTGCGTCAGGGAAAGGATGGCGAGCGGGTCAGCAAGGGAGAAGTAGTCATCGCCCCCGATTCCATTCATATGGTCGTCGAAGAGGAGAACCGCATCCGCCTGGTCGACCGGCGGGTGGCCAGCCCACACAAGCCCTCCGCCGACGTGCTGCTGGAGTCGGTTGCCTACACTTGCGGCACGGACGCCATCGGCGTGATTCTCACCGGGATGGGGCGGGACGGCGCCCAAGGCATCAAGGCCATCCATGACCGCGGCGGCCACACCATCGCCCAGAACGAGAGCACGTCAGTGATATTCAGCATGGCCAAGGAAGCCATCAAGCTGGGCGGGGTGGAGAAAATCGCGCCCCTCCAGGAAATCAGCGGTATCATAGCGGGGATGACCTGAGTGGAAGCAGTCCGCAAACAACCGAGCCCGTACCGCGTGCTGGTGGCGGAGGATAGCCCGACACAGCGCCAGATCATCAAGACGGTGCTCAGCCACGAAGGGTTTGATGTTGTGATGGCGAGTGATGGTATCGAAGCGGTGACCCAGACTCTCCAGGAGAACCCCGACCTGGTGGTTCTGGATATCGAGATGCCGAAAATGAACGGTTATCAGGTCTGCCGCCTGCTCAAGGACGACCGCCGCACATCCCATATACCCATTATCATGCTCACCAGCCGGTCACAGGAAACCGACAAGTTCTGGGGCCTGAAAACCGGTGCCGACCGCTATGTCACCAAGGACTTCCAGCTCGCGGGGCTGGCCGGTACTGTCAACGATCTGCTCAAACAGGAACGGGTGGCCCAGGGGGCACCGGCTCCCAGCGCTGCCCCCTTCGGGAGCGATGCATATCAGGACATGGACGTCGATGTTCTTTCACGGGTCAACGAGCTGTTGGACCGTAAGCTCTACGAGGCCACAGTCATCAACGAGATCAGCAAGCTGAATACGCTCAGCGAAGACTGTGGAGCGACTGTGAGTTCAGTGCTCGCCTTGATCGCGAATGTCACGGATTGCCATATCGCCTCCGTTTTCCTCCTGGAGGAGATGGAGCTGATCATGCATATCCACGAGCCGATCAGCAAATCCTATTTCATCGAGGCCAAGCGCCAGGTAGGCGATGCCGTGTCGCCGCATCTGCCGGCCGGAGCCGATCCTTCCCAGGCAAAAGTGATCCTGGATGCCGACCCGGCCTTCCTGCGTGACGACCTGCCGGGACCTGAGGTCATCAAGTCAGTCCTGACCCTGCCACTGAACGCCCGCGGCGACCTGATCGCGTATCTCGTGCTCAGCAGTCCCCGTCCCGACGCCTTCAACGAAGACATCCAGCGGATCATTGAGATCATTGAAAACCCGGTCAGCCTCGTCGTTGACAACGCCCGCCTGCACGAGTCCACCCGCCAGCTGGCGGTGACCGATGGTCTGACCAAACTCTTGAACCACAGGCATTTCTATGAGCTGCTGGATCAGGAATTCCAGCGCGCCCTCCGATATCAGATAAACCTGTCGCTGATAATGATCGATATCGATTCTTTCAAGCAGATCAACGACAGCTTCGGGCACCAGGTGGGTGACGAAGTACTGAAGAGCCTGGCGTCGGTGATTACCAAAGAGGTACGGGATATC
>JAJYIN010000049.1 GCA_021790075.1 Actinomycetes bacterium
AAATTGCCACGTCGTTTTCCCCGGCGGAAGAAACCGGCAAACGCGGACCCGCCGCCCAACAGGCACTACTTCAGGGTCAACCTGACTATCCCGCCCTGGCCGTTGTAGCCGTAGGCGCTGAAGTAAAGGTCTTTTTCATCTGCACCTTGCTGCACCGTCAGCGCTACCGGCCACGTTGTCGGAATGTTGTTGACAGACGCGTATTTCCAAAGTCCATTGAACTGAGTTGCTTGCGGCAAGCAAATATGCAAACGGAGGCGTCTGGCTGGAAGGGGTATGGATCCTTGTCAATTTCAAGGCGGCCTCATCTTCGAGCCCTTCCTGGGCTCTGGCACGACGCTAATCGCCGCCGAGCAACTGGGGCGCAGGTGCTACGGGACGGAGATAGACCCCGGGTGCTGCGACGTGATAATCAAAAGGTGGGAGAGCCTGACGGGATGGAAGGTTAAGCTGGGTGGCTGACAAACGCGAGGATTGGCATCCATGCCGACCGTGTTAAGTACTCTCTCGAGGACGATGGCTTTGAGATAAGAAGCCAGATCATCTGGGCCAAGGACCGCTTCGCGCTTTCCAGGGGACACTACCACTGGCAGCATGAACCCTGCTGGTATGCTGTCAGAAAGGGTGCCACCGGGCACTGGGCCGGCGACGGGAAGTCCAGTTAAATAGCTTACCGCATCCGAATTTCGTTCAATCTCATTTCTTCCCTATCCGCAACGAGCAACGCAGGCCTGATTGCCACAACCTAATTCACATTGAATTTTTTTAGATTGGGCTGTCGCCTGAGCGGCCTGAGCCTGCATCCGTGCTTGAAGTTGAGCAGCCGATGCAGCTTTAGCTTTCTGATACTGGCAGGCGCTGTCACAACCGTTTTGAGGCGAAGAGCTTGCGCTTGAGCCGGCATAAGATTGGGCGGATGAGGCTTGCGGCTGCGGTACTGCCTGCGGGGCTGTGCTCGTCGGGGTGGTAGTTGTTGTGGATGGCGCAGTCGCTGTGGTAGCAATAGTCATGGTTGCCATGGTCGTTGTGCCTGTATCCGTTGCTGTGGCGCTTCCACCCGCATCATTGCTTCCGCAACCGGTTGCAAGAATCAGGGCCGCCGTGAGCATCAGCGCTACCAGCAGGGCCCCATGATTATAAATCTTCAATTGCTCCCTCCGTATCGATGGCCTTTTTCAGTTACAACGAAGAAACTGCTCAAATAAGCTTGCGGGGCCGTCCCCTTTTAAAGGAGCGACCCCAAATCCTGCCTGTCTGTGATCTTATCATGCAAGGGAGTAATGTCAAGCGATTTTATTTTATCACCGTCCCCAGCACCTCATTAAAGAAGCCGTTCCAAAGCACGCGCTGCGATACCATCACGTTGGCCGGGGTGCCCTTGGTCGCATCGGGGTCGCCGCTCCAGGCGGTGATCTCAACCGGACCGCCGATTATGCCTGGGAAGATGGGTGTGACCCGGCCTGAGGCGCTGATAACGCCAGGGTTGGTGGGATTGGTCGGCGCAGTTGGCATAACCTGTCCGGCGATCTTTATCTGGTAGTAGACGTCGGTTGAGGCTGAGGGATTGGCAATCATCACCCAGTTGGCGCTTCCCGGAGAGTGCATATCATACCAGCTAAAGTGGTAGTCGCTGGTAAGGGCACTCACCGGGTATCCGGGAACCTCCTCAAAGGAGGGGTTCGTGATGTCGTGGCCAGCTATGACCCGCTGCGTGGCAATTACGCTTTGAGCGGTGCCGGTGCAGCTGCCGTACTGGTCAAAGGCAGCCGAGCAGCCGCTTACCTCTACGGGTCCGCCAACCTGTCCCGGGAAATGCGGATGCACGTATGCGGTGGGACCGATCACGCCGGGGTTGTTCTGGGCATCTGTGGGCATTATCTGCCCGGCGATCTTTACCTGGTAGTAGACATCGCTGGAAGTTGAGGGGTTTGCCACCATCACCCAGTTGGCGAAGCCGGGGTTATATTCATCGTACCAGGTCCAGAGGTAGTCGCTTGAAAGCTCCGAGGCAGGGATGCCAGGCACCTCGTTAAAGGCCACTCCGGAGCCAGAAAGCACTCGCTGCGAGGTTAGTACTCCCGGCGAGGTCCCCGGGCAGTTGCCATACTGGTCGAAAACAGCCGAGCAGCTTAAAACCTCAACCGGTCCACCGATTACCCCATTGAAGGTAGGAGTTACACTCTTACCCGGGGCAATTACCCCCGGATTAGCGCCTGATTGTCCCATCACCTGACCGGCGATCTTTACCTCGTAGTAGACATCAGCTGAAGCTGAGGGAGGATTGGCCACCAGGATCCAGTTGGCAAAACCGGGGCTCTTCTCATCATACCAGGTCCAGTAAAAGTCGCCGGAGAGCCTGCTTTCATCGGTTCCCAGCACTTCTTCGAAGGAGTTACCCATCAGACTTCTCTCGGAGATGATGCCTTTGCCGTTAAAGGCGTTTACCGTTACCGGCCCGCCCATGAGCCCTGAGAAGTTGGGAGTGATACTCGTGCCGGCCGGCACCTCGCCTGCGTCGCACTGGCCCATCGGGCAAGGTGAGCCTTTAAGGGTGCTTGGCGTCAGATCCATGTCTCCGGCTCCGACGCTAAGGCCGAAGCCAAGTTCACCGGCGGCTCCAGATGGGTTGGCCATAAGCAGCCAGCTGGACATGTTCTTGGAGTCGTACCAGGGGAAGTAGTAGCGGTGCGGTACTCCGACGTGGATGGTGTGCGTAACCGGCGTTGCCGCGTTGCCCGCATTGTCCTGGACGTTGATGGTAAGCGTGTAGCTGCCAGCGGTAAGGCCTGAGAGCGGACAGCTAAGCAGCAGGTCGATGTTGGGACCATGGGTCGTGCATGTGGTAACCGGACCCGTGTTAGACGGACCGCTTAAGTAGACAGATATACTGGCGCTGTTTATGCCTGAGAAGTCAGAGGCATCGTCTTTGAGTTCCGTTTTGATTGTAGCCCCTGCGGTAGATATCCAGGTGGGCCAAACGTCGCCGATAACTGGCGGGGTTTTATCCCAGCCGTACGGATGTGCATAGGGGTGGCTGTCCCAGTTGTACGGCGCGTCGCAAAAACCATCATTATTATTATCAGTGCACGTATTGTTGGATGCCCAATAATTACCGCCACCATCGGCCGCCGGGATGTTAAAGCGGTTGCCCGTTCCCTCATTACCAACCGGACCGCCCACATAATTGCGAACGACAGTATTGTCGTTTGAATTAAGAAGGAGGATGACGCCCCCATCAGTCGGCCCCAGGAGAGCATTTTGAGTGATAAGGTTATGGGAAGAGCCAACGTCAGCAAAAAGCCCGAAATAGGAATCGGCAAGGTTATTGCCCAGAATTATCTCCCCGGATTCGCCTCCGTTAATATGTATAGTTGAGGTCATCCCTCCTGGACTGCCACAGTCGATATTATTAAATAGTGTGGAATTCTTATTGCTGGCCAGCACAACGCCGGTTTCACATTTGGTGATGTTGTTCCCGACGATTATATCTTGACCCGAGTCAGCTTCGATTCCAATCTTGGAGTTCTTGATGTTGAGCATTCCCACTAAATCGTTTGCTCCGTTTACAGAAACGCCGGTACTGCTATAGTAACCGGTGATCGTGTGATTATTACCATTCAATTTAACGCCGCTGGAAATGATCGAGATACCACTGGTACTGTTGCCGCCAATGTTTATGTCGCTGTTTAGCGTGCAGGTCTTGTTGCCGGGATCCCAACTGCCTACCAGCGTACACTGTCCCCCGGTGACGTCATCCTGGATTACTACCCCTTGAGGAGTGGTCGTCGTATAAACCGTGTTGGCTGCCAGCACAGTAGTTGCGGCTGCACCAATTAAGATAGCCCCCAGAATAAGAAACATCAGAGATGTTAAAAACCGTCTTGCATACATCTTTGCTTTTTCTCCTTTGCGTCTTAAGGATTTTGTTAATACACCAAAGAAAATCAGTTTGATAACTTTACTGTTAACTATTAACTCTGTCAACCAGATTGTGCGAAGCATTCGGAGCCTCTCATCGTTAGATACTTGTCTGGATCTTTTTCCTGCCTTTTGTCTTCCGGGCGCGGCGCCTGATCTTTTTCTCAATATCGCACTTAAACGCTGCCGCTGTGCCCCGGATTATAGGGGCAGGGTTACGGCCCCGACGTAAGTTCGTCTTATTCGTGCGGGATACGCAAAACTTCCTCGCTGCAGATGGCTCCTCTTTCATTTGTGTTTTCCCTTGGAAATGTTCGTACAGGGTATGCCCTGAGAGGACAGATCACGAGCGGGGAGAAGCCGTGTTCGATTATGGTGTTGACGGGGTTGTCAGCGATTAGGGCTTGTGGGGCAGCTGCGCCCCGTGCCAAACGGCGATAATCCAGACCGTCTCTCCGACGGTCCTGTAGAAAAAGCGGTAGGGGGCGACGATCAGCTCCCGGTGGGGCAGCTCGGGAAATTCGGGGATGGCCCTGCCCGACTCGGGGAAGTCGGGCAGGCGGCGCAGGATCTTTTCCGCCTTCCTGCGAAACTTAAGGGCGGCCTCCGGGTTATCGCGCCTGATGTAGGCAAGCGCCTCCAGAAACTGGAGCCTGGCCGAAGGCGTGAACTTAACCTCCACTTAGCGGGCTTCCTTAAGAAGCGCGTCCGCCTCCCCAAGGACGGTGTCCAGGTCGTAGCCCTCGGCCGCGGCGGCCTCCTTGTCACCCTGGGCCAGGACGCGAAGTAGCTCGCGGTCGTGCTCGGCCTGCTCGTAGGCCTCCACGCTCAGCATCACCGCCGCCGCCCGACCCCGCTGTGTGATCACCAGGGGTTCCCGGGTGTCCTTCACTTGCTTAAGCACCTTGGCCGCGTTGTGCCTTAGGTCCGTAATAGGGATTATCTTGGAAACTTTTGCCATTGACAGTACCTCCAAAAGTACCGTTGAAGGTTTTCTATATAGGTACATTATGCAGCATTGGAGCACATTTTTAAACCCTCACTAACGTAGGTTTGATCTGGTCCGGGTTTCACGGACAGCTTAGCCTGCTGCCTCAATTTGGGGATCCACTATACTACGAAGTAAAACCCACAAACTTCGGCTTCTGGGCAACGATTTGCGTATTCTCCAGCATGGAGTAAAGCTCAGCGATAGTGCTTCTCGATGAGACAAGTGCCTCCTCGATGCCGTGAGATTGCAGCCATTCCGTCGCACCTTTCTGGTCGAACGCTTCGAATCCGATATTGGCAAAACAGCGTCCCGGCCGGGCGACAGCCGGATGTAACGAACCCAGCTCCTCATTGGTAGTGATGAGAAACAGGATTCGCAGGCCCTGGCCGATGAGGCCATCACAGACGTTCAGCAATCGCGACAGCGCCTGGCCCTTTTTCCGCTTGGCGTCCCTTGCCAGCAGTTCGCCGGTGTCTTCAGCTACGAACAGATTCAACTTCTCGCCGGGTGGTCTCATCAGGAGTTCCAGCATATAGTTGGCGTTGGAGCCGAAAAACATCTCCGGATCCACGATGTAATTTATGTTCATCCAGTCGCTGCATGCCCGGCCCCAGGAGCGCAACGCGAAAGTCTTGCCCGTGCCCGGTTCACCATGCCACAACACCAGTTTGCCCGCAACGGTCGAGTCAATCTGACTCACAAACAGGCGCTCGAGGGCGCGCCGGGTCGAATCGGCGTAGTTATCCTGAATCTCGTCCCATGAGGGACAAAATACTTCGCGGCTTTGACTTATGGGTCCTCCCCGTGGGTGATGACGCCAGAATTCGACTTTCACGACATTCTCATCCGGTTCGCAGGGAGGGATCCGCTCACGGGTAAGGTCCAGCAAGCCCTTTGCGGCTTCATCGTCTACGGCATAAGCATTAGCTTCCACCGACTTCCCCATCATCGCAATGCGCAGGACCCCGGTGGCAAATCTGAATATGATCTCGACCCGGCCCCAGGGATGACTCTGTTTCCATTCGACTACGCCCTCGTCAAATGACAACGAATCGACCGTTGCGTCGCTGATGTAATCGATCTCCTGACCGAATATGAAACCGTCAGTCCTGGCCTGAGCCATCACGAGGTCAGGCATGGAAGCCTCAAAAACCGTCTGAATGCGGTCGCGAGTAATGTATCGCTGCCGGGTTTCCTTTTCCGTTGAACCATCCATTGATCTCTCCCTCTCTCTGTTTACAGAGGTGAATATTAACAGGCGGGTCGGACGGAAAAAAAAGAGGGGCGGGAGAGGGGGCGTCGCTATTTACCAGATGACTATTTTTCACAAGCTGAAGCAACTCTTATCTGTACCCGTATCGAAGCCTGCCCGGCCGGCGACTCCTGTAAATCCGGCTCTCGAAGGAGGCATTTATTCCGTCCGGACTGCCTGATATAGTCGACTTCCCTTTAGAATGCTGATTCTTGCAACGACGAGGACAGAGATCTGGGAGCTCGCAGCAAATATCAAAATGGGCGTCCGAAATGCATCTGACATTCGGCGTGTACCTGGACGGAGTCGGCTGGAGCCATAAGCCAGCCTCGATGGGCGAGCTCACGGTCGGCCCCTACGGAATGCTGGAATTGCTGGAGACGCGGCTGGGCCTGACCACGCCCAACGTTCATCCTGCGGAGCGCATAAATCAATATATGAAAAGACTTGAGGCTTGCGACGGCGAGGGCAAGTGGTTTCACGAATCCTTTGAAACAGATCCGTGGGCGACGGCGAAGCAGATGCTGTTCTGGCGCGATCAGCTGATTGAAGCCGGATGGGGCGGCCAGATAGATCCTGACGGATCTGCGCGTCTCACGGCACTGGCGGAACTGGAACAAACGGCTTCTGCGTTAGACATGGGGCGCGAGGACCGCCTGCAGCAAGTCCTGCTCCGCTTGCCGCAAACCAGCCAGATTGCCATAAGCCAAATTCAGTTGCACGACCCGCTTGAACTGCTGCCACCCGTCTGGCAAAAGGTCATCGCTGAACTTAAGAACCTGGCGGTAACAATAGCACCCGCCGCCCAGGCGCCTCTCCAGACAGGCTCCACGAACCTGGCCTGCGTGCAAGGCGCGATGAACGCCGAGCCACGGGAATGCAAGATTTCAGGGGAAGACGAATCCTTGCTCCTGATCGAAGCAGCCAATGAGTGGGAAGCGGCCGAGAACCTGGCTCTTTGGCTCGGCGCCGACGTCAAGGCTAACCGTGACGTGACTATTATTTGCGGCGCCTCCGCCGATGTGCTCGACCAGGCGCTGCGCAGGCACGGGCTGCCGCAACTGGGAGATTCCGATTCTTCCCGCTGGCGTGAGTCCCTGCAGGTCCTGCCGCTGATTATCGCCAATGCCTGGAAGCCGCTGAACATCTTCCGGCTGGTGGAGCTGCTTTCATCGCCGCTGGCTCCGTTGCCGGGATACGCGGCCGGCTACCTGCTAAAGGCGATCAGTGAGGAACCCGGCATCGGCGGCGACGAATGGAATGAGGCGCTTGAGAAAATCGCCAGCAGGCGGCAGGAACTGGAACAGGGTAAGGGAAGAACCGTCACGCAGGAGGAGGCGGCGGCGTTCGCCGCCGGAATCGATCAGCTGCTGGCCGGGACCCGGTTCGATCCGGACGCCGGCATTCCCGAAGAGGAGCTCAAACAGCTGTGCCAGCTGGTGATCGAGTCACTGGCGTGGCGGGTGAAAGACGATCCCGTGCTGGGAGAGGCGGTCAGCCACGCCCGGGAGATGCAAAAGCTGGCAGAAGGCAAGGGGACGATCCCGCGGGTGACGGTTGAGCGCATGCTTGATTCTGTCATCGGTCAGGGCGGCTCCGCGCCGGACAGGTTCCGGCAGGCGGCTCCCTGGCGCGTGGTCCACCATCCCGGGCAGATCACAGATCAGACGAAGACTCTCATCTGGTGGGGCTTCGTCGATCAGTCAGTGAGCCCCCACACCTACTGGAGTGAATCTGAACGCAGGAGCCTCGAAAAGACAGGGGTGATGCTGGAGGACTCGCGTTCTCACAGAAGCCGCGAGGCTCAGGCATGGAAGCGGGGATTCAGCCAGGCACGTGAGCACGTGCTCATGTTTTATCCGGCGGCGATGCAAGGCGAGCCCGCGTATCACAGTCCCTTCTGGGATGAGATCCGCGCGGCCGCCGTTCTGGCGCAGCCGGCCCCCCATGAAAAGGAAACCGCGAACCGGCTGACACGGAAGTGCGCCGGGCTTGAGCACGGCGGGCGCTGGCAACTGGCTGGCCGCAAGGTCAGACTGCAGAAGGCGAAAATATCGGCGCTGCCGGTACCGGAAGCGGCCCGCGCCATTCCCAGGGACATCATCTCTCAGCCGCAGCGGCTATCTTACACCCGGATGAAAACCATGATCGCCTGCCCCATGAGCTGGGCCCTTGAGTACCATGCGGGCCTGAAAGCGCCCGCAGCCCAGGTGGTGCCTACCGGCAATCAGATGATCGGCACCTTCTGCCACAAGATCGTCCATGAGCTTTACACCGAGGAGGACGGCGTCCGGACACCCGAAGAGGCCTATTCCAGGTCGCTGGAGCTTTACGACTTGCTGGTCGAATCCATGGCGGCCGAGCTCTTGGTCGAGGGCAGGGAGCTTGAAAACAGCCGCACCCGCGAAGCGATGGCCCTGGCGGTCAAACATCTTGTGGCGGAGATCAACCGGCGCGATCTGATCGTGGAGAAATCCGAGGAAAAGCTGGAGGGCGATTTCCTGGGTGGAATACCTTTCAGAGGTTTTGCCGATCTGCGACTGCGCGACAGACAGGGGAACACCTTTATCTTCGATCTGAAATGGACCTCATCCGGCAAATACCACAAACAGGAACTGGAAGACGGCTACGCCCTGCAGCTGGCCACATATGCCTGGCTGCTTGGGCCAGGGGATTCCGGCAACAAGATGCATGCGGGCTACTTCCTCCTGGCCCAGGGCGAGATGCTGAGCAACAGCGAGCTGCTGAGTGACGAGCCAACCGGAATGCCATATTCCCTGGAGGAGATCTGGGAGATGGGGAGCAGCAGCTGGACTGAGCGGTTCAGGGAACTGAGCAGCGGCGTGATGGAAGCCACCGGCTTGCGCGATCGCCAGGTACAGTCGGAGAAAAACCTTCGCGATGAAAAGCTGCAGCAGGCGCTGATCAGCGAAAGGCGCAGCCAGGGCCTTCTCTATCAGGAAACCCCGTGCAGATTCTGTGATTACGCGACGCTCTGCGGCATGGACGCCGAGCAATGAAAGGGATAGAGATCATCAACGCCAGCGCCGGTTCCGGCAAGACTCACAACCTTACCGAGCGGGTGATCAAGAAGCTGCAGGCGGGTCTGGCCCCGGAAAGCCTGATGGCGATCACCTTCACCAACAAGGCGGCGGCAGAGCTGCGCGAACGCATCCGGTCTGAGCTTCTGAAGAACAACATGCCGGATAAGGCGCAGCGGATCCTTGACGGATTTGTCGGCACGGTCAATGCCGTATGCGCCCGCCTGCTTGGCGAATACGCCCTGGACGCCGGCCTCTCTCCGGCGCTTGATGTGATGCCTGAAGAAGACAGTGACAGACTGTTTAGCATCGCTATTTCGGGCGTCATCGATAAATACGCCGGCAGCCTGGAGCGAGCCGCGAAAAGGATGAGCCTGGTCGGCGGCTCAGGATATAGAAAGCTCGGTGACTGGCGCGAGGATGTCAGGAGAGTGGTGGATCTGGCCCGCACCAATCAGCTGGGTGGCGATGACCTGCGGGAATGCGGCAGGCAATCGTGGGAATCACTAAGAAACGTTTTGGGTATGCCGGCCGACACGGACTTGAGCGAAAAACTAAACAAAGCGGTTACGCGCTCCATTGAAAATCTGGAGGAGATCGAAAAGGCAAAAAAGGGGACGATTGACCGATTGAAAGATCTGAAGAAGTTTGACCGCGCCCGGCGCGATGATGTCCCCTGGTCTGAATGGGTGCGCATATCCAAGATGGTCACCAATAAAGAAAATGAGGAGCTGCTCGATCAGACAAAATGCATAGCCGCTGACGTGCTGAGAAACCCTCAATTTCAGGAAGATGTTAAACAGCTGATAACCGGCGTCTTCGAATGCGCCGCAGAGGCGCTTGACGCCTACGAAACATTCAAACATAAACAGGGCCTGATGGACTTCGTCGATCAGGAAACTAAAGTACTGGACCTAGCGCGCGGCAACGAGGCATTTCGCTCTTCAATAAGCGAGCGTCTCAACCAGTTGATGGTGGATGAATTTCAGGACACCAACCCCATCCAGCTGGCACTGTTTTTGGAGCTCAACAACCTTGCCGGAAGCTCGACCTGGGTGGGTGACCCAAAGCAGACCATATTCAGCTTTCGCGGCGCCGACCCCCAGCTGATGGATGAGGTCACCAAACTGATCAAGGAGACCAGTACCCTGGAGAACTCGTGGCGCTCGTGCGAGCGACTGGTGGAATTCACCAACGCGGTCTTTACCGGGGTCTTTCACGAGATGGAAAGAGATAAGGTCTGCCTGCATATCCCGGTGGAGCGCGAAGAGGAGGCGAAAGGGGGATGGCTCGAGGCCTGGCAGGTGCCCAACAAAAAGAAAGAAAACGCCGCAAGGGCCACTGCCGCTGGCGTGAGGGACTTGCTTAAGCGCCGCAGTGACATCGCACCGGCGGATATTGCCGTTCTTTGCTTCAAACACACGGATTGTGAACTGGTCGCCGCAAGTCTCGAGGCCATCGGCATCCGGGCTTCGGCTACCCAGGGTTCTCTCATGGAGACAAGGGAATGCCAGCTGGCCGTGGCCGCGCTCAAGTATTTGCACGACCAGCGGGACGCCATCGCCCTGGCGGAGATCGTGAGTCTTTCGCCTCTTCACAGCGATAACGGCGCCTGGCTCACAACGTTGATGCAGGAAAGGCGAGACGCGCTGGAGCAGTGGAGGGACGATCCTCTCATAGAGGCGCTGGATCAGGCGCGGGCCAGGTCCAGGCACTGGACGCCGGTGGAGGCACTGGAGCAGGCCATCGACAAGGTGGATCTCACAAGCACACTTAAGACCTGGCCGAACGCGGCGCTGAGGATGAGTAATCTCGATCTGCTGCGCGGAAAATGCGCTAAATATCTGGACCAATGCCGGGCGCA
>JAJYIN010000050.1 GCA_021790075.1 Actinomycetes bacterium
TTCCGGCTCATCTTCACGACCTTTTACGGAGAGCCGCGCACCGACCCGAAGGTCTTCGCCCACGCCCATGAGGCGCCGCCGTCGATGACCATACCGATGATCGTCCTGGCGGTGCCCTCGGTGCTGGCCGGCCTCATCCTGGGCCTGCCGCCCAACAACGGCTATATCGACAAGTTCCTGGAGGAGATATTCGCCAAGGTCATCCCGGCCGGGCTCAACGTCTTCACCCTGGAGTCGGGCATCCTGATGGCGTTCTCAGCGCTGGTGGGCCTCGCCGGCATCGCCACCGCCTGGTACGCGTACATTTACCGTCCGGAGACGCATGAGCGGGTGCGCCGGGCCATCGGACCGGTTTACACGCTGGTGCTGAACAAGTATTACGTCGACGAGATCTACGCCGCCGTGATCGTCAATCCGCTGCGGGCTTTCTCCGGCTTCCTCTGGCGTTTCGTCGACGCCGCCGGCATCGACGGTTTCGTCAACGGCCTGGCGCGGTTCTTCCGCTGGGTCGGCACCCTGCTCAGGCCGATGCAGACCGGCCGCGTGCAGACATACCTGTTTTCCATGTTCCTGGGGCTGCTGGCGCTGCTGGTGGCTTACGTCCTCCTGCAGATATGACCCGGGAGCCAGCTAGGATCACCAGCCGGATCTGGACCGGCGCGCACGGGTCAGGGCTTGACCTGTCTTGCCGGCGCCGGGCTTGTTTAACCAGGGAGCAGCATTGAGTAGCAACAAGAATCTATTTCAAAAGGTTGGCCGTTGCGAGGCCGAGCGAAAAATAGATTCTAAGGGAGATGCATGTATCCATTCCAGGACCAGATAGGCTTTCCCATACTTAGCGTCATGACCTTCCTGCCCACGCTGGGCGGGCTGTTGATGCTCCTCTTCATGCGGGGGAGGCCCACCCTCTACAAGTGGACGGCGCTTGTCACCACCGGCGCCACCTTCGTCCTGTCGCTGGTGATGTGGGCCTATTTCGACCGCTACACGGCCGATTTCCAGTTCATCGAGAAGGTCAACTGGATCCCGCGGCTGGGCACCAGCTACCACATGGGCGTGGATGGCATCAGCGTGCTGCTGATCCTCCTGACCACGCTGCTGTCACTGATCATCATTCCTGCTTCATGGAATTACATCAAGGACCGCGAGCTGGGATTCTTCATATCCTTCCTCGTCCTGGAGACGGGGATGCTGGGCACCTTCTGCGCCCGGGACATGCTCCTCTTCTACTTTTTCTGGGAGATCATGCTGATCCCGATGTACTTCATCATCGGCATCTGGGGCGGCCCGCGCCGCATCTACGCCGCCTACAAGTTCTTCCTCTACACCCTGGCGGGCAGCGTGCTGATGCTGGTGGCCATCGTCGCCATCGCCTGGCTGGCGCGCCCCAACCCGTTCGCGGCGCCGGTGTTCGACCTCGACCAGCTGCAAAACGCCGTCTTTACCATCAACGTGCAGTTCTTCGCCTTCCTGGCGTTCTTCATCGCCTTCGCCGTAAAGGTGCCCATGTGGCCTGTGCATACCTGGCTGCCGGACGCCCACGTGGAGGCGCCCACGGCGGGCAGCGTCATCCTGGCCGGGGTGCTCCTGAAGATGGGCGGCTACGGCATCCTGCGTTTCTGCCTGCCGCTGTTCCCGGACGCGGCCGTGATCTTCATCCCCTACATACTGATACTGTCGCTGATCGCCATCATCTACGGGGCCATGGTGTCGCTGGTGCAGAAAGACCTCAAGAAGCTGGTGGCCTATTCAAGCGTCAGCCACATGGGGTTTGTCACCGCCGGCATCTTCGCCTTCAACCTGATCGGCATCGAGGGAGCCATCCTGGTCATGTTCAGCCACGGCATCCTTACCGGCGCCCTGTTCCTCCTGGTCGGATTCATTTACGAGCGCCTGCACACCCGCGAGATCGCCAGCATGGGCGGCATGGCCACGCCGTTTCCCATCGCCGCGACGCTGCTGCTGTTCTTTGCGCTGGCCTCGCTGGGGCTGCCCGGACTTTCCGGCTTCATCGGCGAGTTCCTCAGCCTGCTGGGGCTGTTCACCTACAACAAGGCGATGGCCGTCATCGGCGCTTTCGGCATCATCCTGGCGGCGGCCTACCTGCTGTGGATGTACCTGCGGGTGATGTTCACCGGCCTCAAGGACGAGCGCTGGCACGAGTTGCCCGACTTCAGCCTGCGGGAGGTCTCCTGCCTGGCGCCGCTGATGGCGCTGGCGGTCTGGGTGGGCGTCTATCCCAACACGTTCATCAACCTGATCCAGCCATCCGCCAACCGGCTGGCCAACCAGATGGCCCCCTACCTGGCCGAGCACGGCAACTTCCTGTCCCATCTGTTTGCGTCGCTGGGAGGAGGTTCCTAGATGCAGCATGACGCGCTGGCCATAGTCCCGGAACTGATGCTCATCGCCACCGCCCTGGTGCTGCTGCTCATCGATCCGATGCTGCCGCCGGAAGGCCGCCGCGGCCTCAGCTGGCTGGGTATCTTCTCCTGCATCACCGCGGCCATTTCTGTCTGGCTCTCGCGGGATGAGCAGTTCACGACTTTTAACCACGGCATCGCCCTGGACAAGTTCGCGGTCTTCTTCATGATCCTGCTCCTGGGAGTGGCGGGGCTGGCCATGCTACTTTCGGAAAAGCACCTGAACCTGCGGCGGCGGCTGCTGGGCGACTATTACGCCCTCATCCTGCTGGCTACGGTGGGCATGATGGTGATGGCGTCGGCCATCGACCTGGCCACCTTCTTCGTGGGGCTGGAGCTGATGGCGCTCTCCAGCTACCTGCTGGCGGGCTTCTTCCGCTACGACGAACCTTCGGTGGAAGCGGCGCTCAAGTACTTCCTCACCGGCTCCTTCGCCTCGGCTTTCCTGCTCCTGGGCATGACCCTGCTGTACGGCCTCACCGGCTCCACCAATTTCAAGGAGATCGGCGACGCCATCAACGGCGGCGGCGTGGCCGGAGGCGTGCTGGTTGTCGCCATCGTCCTGCTGATCGGCGGCTTCGCCTTCAAGGTGGCGGCGGCGCCGTTCCACAGCTGGGCGCCGGATGTCTACCAGGGCGCGCCCACCCCGGCGGCCGCCTTCCTGACCGTGGGGCCGAAGATCGCCGCCTTTGCGGCCATCATCAAGTTCTTTTCCATCATCCTGGCGGGCGAGCACACCACCTGGGTGCCGCTGCTGATCATCATCTCCCTGGCGACGATGCTGGTCGGCGCCACCCTGGCGCTGCTGCAGCGCAACCTCAAGCGCATGCTGGCTTACTCCAGCATCGCCCATGTCGGCTACCTGCTACTGGCGGTGATCGCCGGCGGCCAGAAGACGGGCTCGTTCGGCTACAGCGCCATCCTCTTTTACCTGGCCGCCTACGCTGTCATGAACATGGGAGCATTCGGCGTGCTCGTCTACATGGCCAACAGCGCCAAGGGCTTCCGCGACACCCTGGACGACGTCACCGGCATCGGCCGCCGTTACCCCTGGGCCGCCGGCATCATGACCGTTTTCATGCTGTCGCTGGCGGGCATTCCGCCCACGGCCGGCTTCCTGGCCAAGTTCTACCTGTTCGCCGCCGTGGTCGATTCCGGCTACGCCTGGCTGGCGGTCATCGGCGTCCTCTTCAGCGTTGTCTCCGCCTATTATTACCTGCGGGTGATCGTCTACATGTACATGCGGGAATCGGAAGCCGTGCTGGAACCCACCGGCGAGGGCTCCTGGGATCTGAACCTGGGCCTGGGCCTGGCGGTGGCCGGCGTCATCCTCATCGGCATCCTGCCCTCGCAGATCCTGGGAGCCGCCCAGGACGCGATGGTGAAGCTGCTGGGGTTCTGAACAATCCAGGAAACCATTTTGGTTATCTTGCGTCTTCCCGCCATGATATAAAGACCTAGGTGTTCGAACAGATCCCTTCTACGACCGCGATTTGGAGAACTTCAAACGTTTGGATTTTATTTTCGCAACGTTACCGAGCTGGTTCTTTTCAGTATAAGGGGAAGCATGCGAACGCTAAAACCCGGTAGAACGCAGGTAAACCTGCTCGCAACCCGCAAAAGGGAACATTCAAGAAAGCCCGATCAGCTTTACGATCTAATCGAAGCCTGTTCCCCGGGCCCATATCTGGAATTATTTGCCCGCTTCCAACGCCCTGGCTGGGATCAGTGGGGAAATGAAGATGTGGAAAATAATTCTTTTAATGGAGCAGCTAAACGGAATGGACATCTTGATTCCCAGCTTAGGTTGATGCACAGCTGAGTTCCCTCCTTTTTGTGTCCGGTGAGTATGATACGCTCATTCACGGACCGGAAGCACACGCTGGACCAGCGTTATTTGAATCTGATCGTGTGTAGCGCCCGGTCTGCAATTTCACGCTAACGCCCGGGGAGGTTCCATGAACGCGCTTGTCATTATCATCGCCCTGGCGGCCGGCTTCGGCCTGGGGCTCGTGGCCGCATATGCACTAAAACTGGCCAGGCACAAAACGGCGCGGGAGCTCGCCGACGAGCTGTTCCGCGAGACCGAGGCCAAACGGCAGGCAGAGATGGAAACGGTGCTGGCGGGCATCCAGGCCAGTTTTGACAGCATGTCCCTCAACGCCCTTAACAAATCATCCGCCCAGCTGATGGAGTTGGCCAAATCAGAGCTGGGCGCCGCCGGCAAGCTGGGGGCCAAGGAACTGGCCGAGAAAAAAGGCCTCATCGACCAGCAGCTGGGCGCCATGTCCACGCAGCTGGAAGGCGTCACCAACATGGTGAGGCAGCTGGAAAAAGACCGTGAGCAAAAGTTCGGCGAGCTGGCCAGGCAGCTCAAGGCCACCGGCGAGCAGACGGTCGCCCTCAACCAGGTTACCGGCTCGCTGCGGCAGGCGCTGGCCAGCACCAAGGCGCGGGGGCAGTGGGGAGAGCGGATGGCCGAGGACGTCCTTAGAATGGCAGGATTCATCGAGAACGTCAACTATGTCAAACAGAAGGCGACCGCCGCCGGCGAGATTCCCGACTTCACTTTCCTCCTGCCCAAGGATCTCAAGCTCAACATGGACGCCAAATTCCCGCTGGATAATTACATGCGGTATCTGGAGGCCGAGACCGATGCCGAGCGGGACCGCTTCACCAAAGAGTTCCTGCGGGATGTGAAGGACCGGGTGAAGGAGGTCACCAACCGGGGCTATGTCGACCCGGAAGGCGGCACGGTGGATTACGTGCTGCTGTTCATCCCCAACGAGCAGATCTATGCCTTCATCCACGAGCAGGACAGCTCCATCCTGGACGGCGCCATCGCCAGCAAGGTCGTCTTCTGCTCGCCGATCACGCTGTTCGCGGTCCTGGCAGTGATCAGGCAGGCGGTGGACAACTTCGCCCTCGAGCAGACATCCAACGAGATCCTGTCGCTGCTGGGCACGTTCGACAAGCAGTGGCGCGAGTACGTCAAGAAGATGGAGTCGCTGGGCAAGCGGCTCGAAGCCGCCCAGAAGGATTATGAGGCCCTGGTGACCACCCGTCAGCGGCAGCTGGAGCGGCCGCTGGACAAGATCAACGAGCTGAGGACCAGGCGGGGCCTGGAAGCGGCCGGATCCCCAGATGACGGCTTCAGCCTGCCAGCCGAAGAGCTGGAAGATCAGGCAGAAAAGGTGGAACTGCTGCTGGACGACTAGGAATCTATCTCAACAGGCATATCCGGCGGCGCTCGGCTGCAATTCCAAGGAGTTTGGTTTGGGGAGGCGCGAATCGAGCTTAAAAGCGGCCTGGTTTGGGGAGCCGCGAATCAGGCTAAATTAAGGGTATCCTTGCGGAGCACGCAGAGAGTCAATTCACACAAGGAGGAACCCATGGCGACCGAGACCGAAATCGTCGAACGCCGCGAGCATTTCGAGGAAGGAATCAGGAAGTGGCAGGAGATGGAAGATTTGACCATCGCCTCAGCGGACAGGATCAAAGCCGCCACCGGCAACGTCCTGGTGCAGACCCTGGCTGACATCATCAGAGCGGACTCAACCAAGCACAAGGAAGTGCTGGCCATGATCTCGCGGGCGCTCGACGGCGCCATCGAGCTCAACCCCGATGAACTTGGCCAGATTTCTGAACTGATAACAAACCACATCGAGATTGAGAGAAGCTCGATCGATCTCGCCATGGAGGAATACGAGAACAGCCGCCATTTCGTCGTTCGTGAGCTGCTGTCCTATCTGCTGGAAGACGAGCGCAAGCATTTCAAGCTGCTCACGCAGCTGAACGATTTCAAACGGAAGCTGTATCCGTACGCGTGAGCGGCAGCCCGCGCCTCACTTGCTGCTCAACCCCACGTGTGAGACCCGGCTGGTGAAATTCCAGCCGCTGCCGCCGATAGCCACATCGGTGATGGAAACGGCGTCCGGTATCAGCGAGAACACGTCTTCCACGTTGTAGGTGTACCAGTAATTGGGCGTGATCTTCTGGTCACGATGGGGGTAATTGATAGTACTGGCCGTCTGGAACCCGTGGCTCCAGCTCTTGGTGCCGCCTGCGGCATCCTTGTAATCCAGGGTGATGAAAACAGGTGTGTCGCCTCCCAGGTTGCCGTCCGAGGGCTCATCCTGGTGGTCGACGATCAGCACCATCTGCAGCTTCAGCTTGCCGACGACATCCTTGTCGATCCGGACATCCTGGGTCAGGCCGATGAGAGCGGGAGCATTCTTCGAGTCCTGCCGTGTGAGAACGAGCTCGTCGCCGCAGGATGTGTCGCTCACGGTGGTGAGCGTGTTGGTATGATTCTGGCCCGTATCGATTATCTGCCATCCCGTCGTTCCCGCCTCGAAAGTGCCGTTGGTGATGTACTGGTGGCCGGTCGTGTCGATGTCCTCGCCACAATAGCCGGCGGCGGCGATGCCTGTGGAAGTGTTAATGGTTGGCTGGTTGCCGCCGCAACCTCCTGCCAGCAACGCCGGCAGACCGGCGGCCAGCGCCGCCCCGGCCGCCAGAATGAAACCGACCCGCTTTTTTCTTTTCATGTGATCCCCTTCTTCAAGGAACGCGGTGGTGTAAGGGAGTTTGCCCACTTTTGTTATCTGATAATCCCCCGCGATAGCCCCGCCGGGCCGGATCGGTATTTACGCCAACAATACCTGCACTGCGTCCCTTGCCTTCCCAGTTGGTCCCACCAGTGCGGGCCAGGCATCTCGCTCCTTTTCCTCAAGCCCTGTCCGGTTGTTGCCTCCTATGTCCCTAAGCAGCACGGCTGACAAAAAATCAGGGGATTCTTTTATTTGCTTTTTGGCGACTTTGTGAAAGGATTGAGGGGTGATTCCGGTGAATTTATCCGGTAGAAGGCCCGGGCCGGCGCGGGCCTCACGCCCGGCACGGCATTCCCCTGCTGGAGGGGCTATGGGGACCAGGATCAAACGGTTTCTGGCGCGCATCCTGTACGGGATATTCATCCGGCTGGAACGCCCCCGCGTCAGGTAGCGGGATAAATCCGGCCGCGCCAACTTGCTGCCGCGATCTCAGCGGGAGATTCCGGCGGCGCACTCGCTGCATGCCGCTTGATGCGTGCCTGACCAGGCATCGCCTGCCGCGCCAATAAGCTGTGATCTCCAGTGGTGCTTCCAATGCATCCTGACTTCCGCGGCCGCGGTCCGTTTACTCCACCTGGTTGATGGCGCTGATGGCCTGGTTGACCTCTATCACTGCCTGGTCATCAAGCTCGCTGGCACGGTCGAGATCGGCTTGGTCATTGTCTCGGAAGCCGTCGCGGTAATCCTCGAACGCCGCCTGCCACTTCGCACACGCCGATATCAGCAAGCCGTGAGTCGACCGGAACTCGGGCGGCACTTTCATCGTCGTCAGCTCGCCCACCAGGTTCTCATACACGTCAACGTCCTGCTGGGCCTGGTTCACCAGCTGGTCGGTCGTGACCTGGCCGGCTCCGTGTTTTTTGATAAGGTCACGATAAGTGACATTCATGTTGTCGGCCTGCCTGCTGACCGCTTCGATCTCGTCCTTGTAGGCCTTCTTTTCTGCCGTCGGGGAACCGGTGGTGGCCGTGGTGGCCACCGTCGTCGGCACCGTTACCGTTGTTTCGCCGCCGCCACAGCCGGCCAGTATCAGGCTCGGCGCCAGGACCAGGACAGGCCAGGCCGCGGCGGGAAAGACCTTCCTGAGGAAAGACATGTCAGCCTCCGCTTCAGTCCAAGTCAACTGGCGATATTTTGCCCGGAATGGGGGGAATTTATTCGCGCTGGGCGCGCGCCGTGGCGTTGATCGCGGGGACCGGTCTTTGAAACGGCGATGCGGCGAGTCTTATGGCCCTGCAGAAAGGGCGCGGATGGACGGCGGCAAGCGGAGACCAGGCGATTATGGCACGAAAATTATTGACAAGTCCCACTGAAAGGCGCGGATGGACGGCGGCAAGCGTATGACAGACGGGCGGCAAGGATCCCGATGCTACAGCTTGCGCGCCGGGTTTGAGAGCGTGCCGATGCCCTCTATCTCGATCTCGACGACATCGCCGTCACTGAGAGCGAACTCATTGGGCACCATGATGCCGGTGCCGGTGGAAACGACCGTCCCCAGCGGGATGTGGTTGTCGCGGTACAGATATTCGTTGAGCTCCTCGAAGCGGCGGCTGATGCGGCCACTGCTGGTGGTTTCGCGGTAGATGACCTCGCCGTCCCTGATGATGCGGCACTTGATCTCCAGCGAATAGGGGTCGGGCAGGTCGCTGACCGTGACGATCGCAGGGCCCAGGGCACAGGAGCCGGCGTAGATCTTGGACTGCGGCAGATAAAGCGGGTTGTCGCGCTCCAGGTCCCAGGCGGAGACATCGTTGCAGATGGTGTAGCCGATGATCTCCCGGTTGGCCCCCAGCACATAGGCGAGTTCCGGCTCAGTGGCGGTAAGCTCCGAATCGCTGCGGATGCCGACGGGCCGGTGCGGCCCCACGCAGCGCGACGCTGTCGCCTTGAAAAAACATTCGGGCCGCTTGCCATGGTAGACGCGGTCATAGATGTTGGCGGCCGACATCTCCTTGATGGCGTCAGCGTCGCGGGCCTCGGCGCTGCGGCGGTATGTGACGCCGAAACCCCAAACCTCCGGAGGGAAAAGTGGCGTCAGCAGATGGGGCAGCGACGGATCGGGAGTCCGGTCAAGCTCATCCCAGTCATAGATGTGACGCTCCGGCACATGCGCTGCCTTTTCCCGGGCAAATCGCTCCAGGGTCAAAGCCTGCCCGCCGGCGGCTTCCAGCAGCGACAGGAAAGTTGAATACCCGGGCTCGGCCGTGGTCAGGTCCAGCACCCGGTTGTCGTAATGCAACCCCAGGCGGGTGCCATGCTGGGGATGATAAAACTGCACAAGCTTCATGGATTCCTTCCGGGGATTCAGGCCGGCTGCCGGGCGCGGCTAGTATTCCAGGTAAACGGTCTTGAGCTCGGTATAGAAATCGACCGCCACAGGGCCCTGCTCGCGGCTGCCGGTGCTGGAAACCTTCATGCCGCCGAACGGCACCTGGACCTCGGCGCCCACGGTTGGCGAGTTGACATGCACGAGGCCGGCCTCGATGCGGTCGACGAACTCCATGGCCCTGTGGATATCGCTGGTCATGATGGCGGCGCTGAGGCCGAAGCGGACGCCGTTGGCCACGCTGATGGCTTCGTCGAAACCCGGCACCGTGATAATGCCGATCACCGGGCCGAAGATCTCCTCCTGGGCGATGCGCATGCCGGGGTCCACATCGCCGAAGACGGTGGGCTCGACAAAGCAGCCCCGGTCGCAAGGCGGTTCGCTAAGACGGTTGCCGCCGGCCAGCAGCCGGGCGCCCTCTTGCCGTCCGGTCTCGATATACTCGAGCACGGTGTCAAGCTGCCCCTGGTCGACCAGGGGCCCGACCTGAGTCTCGGGGTCGAGGCCGTTGCCCACCCTAAGGCCGGCCACGCCCGCCAGCAGCTTCTGCGTGAACTCCCCGGCCACCGCCTCGTGCACGATGGCCCGGCTGGTGGCGGTGCATTTCTGGCCGGTTGACCACATGGCGCCGTTGATACAGACAGCCACCGCCTTGTCCAGGTCGGCGTCGTCCATAACGATGACCGGGTTCTTGCCGCCCATTTCGCACTGGGCCTTGCCGCCCCGAGCGGTGACATGGGCGTAGATCTTGCTGCCAACCGTGTCCGAACCCGTGAAGGAGACGCCGGCGACCTCCGGATTCGACGTCAGCTCCCAGCCCACGGCGGCGCCCGGCCCGGTGACGAAATTAAGCGCGCCGCCGGGCAGGCCGGCCTCCGCCAGCGCCTGTACGATCCGGAGCGCCGTCAGCGGAGCGGCGCTGGCGGGTTTGAGTACCACCGTGTTGCCGCTCACCAGCGCCGGGGCCAGCTTCCAGGCCGGGATGGCCACGGGAAAGTTCCAGGGGGTGATCAGTCCCACCACGCCCAGGGGCTCCCGGACAGTGTAGAGCATCGTGCGTGGGAACTCGGAGGGCGTCGTTTCCCCTGTCAGGCGCCGGCCTTCGCCCGCGAAATAGTCAAAGATCTGCACGGCGCGTGCCGTTTCGCCCCGGGCCTCCGTCAGGGTCTTGCCCTCTTCCCGGGTAAGGCCTTCGGCGATGCTTTCGGCGTCGCGCTCGATGATGCGGGCAGCGCGGGACAGGATCTCTCCCCGGCGGGGCGCGCCCAACGCCTTCCATTCGGCCCTGGCCGCGGCGGCGGCGGCTACGGCCGCGCGCGCGTCCTCGGGGCCTGATGAGGGAAAGACGCCAACGGTCTCAGTCGTATCGGCCGGGTTGATATCGGCATAGGTTTCACCCGCGGCGGCCGCGGTCCATTTGCCCCCGATGAAGTTTTGATATGTTTCAGTCATGGTCGATCCCGAATTTTCTGGTTGGCCGGTTTTGTTCCGCAGGCAAGCCCGTAACTTCCGCAGGCCCCGGTATTTCCGCAGGCAAGCCAGAATTAGAATTGTACCATGAAGCCGGGCCCGGCTTCCGCCGGCGCGGATTGTGGCATGCTGAAGGCAAG
>JAJYIN010000051.1 GCA_021790075.1 Actinomycetes bacterium
GACGCCCGCCGACCTCCGCGTCGTCTTCCAGAACTTCAAGAAGGTCCTGGACGACAACAGTGAAGCGCTGGGCATCATCACCGACATGGGGGAGAAGATGGGGGGCAGCTTCCTGTTCGACGCCACCTATGTCAGGCGCTCCTACGCGGGGCTGGCCGCCGGCATGCGCGCTTCCCTGGATGATTTTCACCAGCTGACCGGCCACCGGTACCCGGGCCTGGACGATGCTTTCGGCCGCATCGACAACAGCATTCTGGCGGCGATCGCCAGCACGGCGCCGGCAGCCGGTCCGGCGGCGGTTCCATTCGTGGAGATCACTCCCGGCTTGGCCCGGGCGGTGGGTGGCAAGAATTTTCATCTGGCCGACCTGAAAAACAATCTGGGGGTGCCGGTGCCGGCCGGCTTCGCCATGACCATCGCCGCCTTCGACGCCTTCGTGGCTCACAACGGGCTCCGGGATGATATTGCCGGGCTGGGGGAGGGAGAACCGGACCCGGCCCGCCTTGAGGATCTTCGCGGCCGCATCCTGGCGGGCTCGCTGCCGCCGGCGCTGGCCGGGGAACTGGAGGCGGCGCTCGGGCGCCTGCGGCAGGAATGCGGGGAAGGCTGCCTGCTGGCGGTCAGGAGCAGCGCCGAGGCGGAAGACGGCTATCATTCCTTTGCCGGCCAGTTCGAGACCGTCCTCAACGTGCCCGCCCGTCCCGAAGCGGTCCTGGATGCGTACCGCCGGGTGCTTGCCAGCCTTTTTACGGAAGACGTCGTGACTTACAGCCGGGGACTGGGATATCCGCCGGGCGGACTCCGGATGGCCGCCGGGTTCGTCGCCATGGTTGACGCAGCTGCCAGCGGCGTGGTGTATACGGTCGACCCGCGGACCGGCAGCCGGGAGACCATGATGGTCAGCGCCGCCTGGGGCCTGGGCAAATCAGTGGTCGAAGGCGAAGTGGACGCGGATGTTTTCGTGGTTGCAAAAGAGGCCCCTTTCAGCGCCGTCAGCATCCGCGTCGGCGGGAAGGAGACCATGACGGTAGCGCGGCCTGAGGGCGGCGTCGAAGTGATGGATACTCCCGCCAGCCTGCGCTCGCGGCCTTCGCTGGCCCCTGAGGCGCTGGCGGAAGTCGCGCGGCTGGCGCTGGCGATCGAGGACTATTACCGGCGGCCCCAGGACATCGAGTGGGCCCTCGACCGCGAGGGGCGGGTGGTGATATTGCAGGCGCGGCCGCTCCGGATTCCCCCGAAGCCGGGCGTGGCTGCCGGCGCCAGGCGCGGCAAGGCGGCGGCGCGGCCGGTGCTCCTGCGCGACCAGGGCTTTGTCGTCCAGCCGGGAGCGGTGAGCGGCCCGGTGTTTGTCGCCGAATTCCCCGAGGCGGTCAGCGAATTTCCCCGGGGAGCGATACTGGTGGCTCCCCACGATTCGCCCAAATTCGTCCAGGTGATGCCGCTGGCGGCCGCCATCATCACCGACACGGGCAACCCCACCAGCCACATGGCTTCCATCAGCCGCGAGTTCCGGGTGCCGACCGTGGTGGGCGCCGCGGAGGCCACCAGCGTGCTCAAACCGGGCGCCGTCATCACCCTGGACGCGGACGAGGAAGGCGCCGTCACTGTCTATGAGGGGGAGGCCCACGAGGTCCTGGACGAGCACCGCGACAGCTACCTCAAGCTGGAGGAGCTCTATGAATACCGCCGCCGCAAGTACATCATGCGGCTGATCGCGCCGCTTAACCTGACAGATCCACTCAGCGAGGAATTCATACCCGAGAACTGCCGCACCCTGCACGACATCCTCAGGTTCATCCACGAGAAGGCAGTCGAGGAGCTGATCTCTTCCTCACAGCACATCAGCGCCGCGTCAGCCCGGGGCCTGAAGCTGCCTGTCCCTGAGTCGATCCGGGTAGTCGACCTGGGCGGCGGCGCGGAGCCCGGCGCCGGCGACCCGCTCGAACCGGCCATGATCGCTTCCGTTCCCTTCCGGGCCCTGCTCGAAGGCATGGCCGACCCGGAGGCCTGGGACACCCGGGCCGTTCCGGTGAAGCTGTCGGATTTCTTTTCCGCCATGACCCGTTCCGGCGAGCCCCTCAAGGAAACCGGCGCCGGCGCCCAGAACCTGGCGGTGATATCGCGCCGCTATATGAACCTTTCCCTCCGGTTCGGCTATCATTTCAACGTCGTGGACGGCTTCGTCAGTGAGCGCACCACCGACAACTACATTTATTTCCGCTTCCTGGGCGGCGCCACGGACATCACCAAACGGCAGCGGCGGGTGCGCCTGATCGAGGACGTGCTCACCCGCAACGGCTTTTCCTGCCGCGCCAGCGGCGACCTGATCGAGGCCCGGGTCTCCCATATCGAGCAGCCGGAAGCGCTCAGGCTGATGGTCCTCATCGGCCGGCTGATCGCCTTCACGCGGCAGCTGGACACGGCCATGAATAGTGATAGCATGATCGAGGAGCTGTCACGCCGGTTCCGTAAAGGCGAACCCCGGCCCTGAAAGGAGATAACATTGCCTTCCTTCGACATTGTCAACAAGATCGACATGCAGGAAGTCGATAACGCCGTCAATATGACCAGGAAGATGATCACCAGCCGTTATGACTTCCGCAAATCCCGGACGGAGCTGACGCTGAACAAGAAAGAGGCGCGCATCCACATCCTCACGGAAGATACCATGAAGATGAAGGCGGTCGAGGACGAACTGATCAGCAATCTGGTCAAGCGGAAGGTGGACGCCAAGGCGCTCGACCAGAAGGAGATTGAGCCGGCCGCCAAGGATATGATCAAGCGCGATGTCAACATCATTCAGGGCATCGGCAGTGACACCGCCCGCGAGATCGTCAAGATGATCAAGAAGCAGAAGCTCAAGGTGCAGGCGAAGATCATGGACGACCAGGTGCGGGTGTCGGGCAAGAAGATCGACGACCTGCAGGCGGTGATCCAGTTGCTCAAGGCCGGCGATCTGGGCGTGCCGCTGCAGTTCGTCAACATGAAGAGCTGAAGCGCCGGCCGGCCCGAGCCGGTCCCCGGCGGCTGTGGCAGAGCAGGCCGGCTTCGGGGCAGCCCCGGGCCGCGCTGAGTTCCCGGCAAACAGGGTAAGAAACTTCCATGGCCCGGGACATCCATATCCAGAGGCAGGAAATCACCCCCTGCGCGGCCGGGCCCGACGCAGATGCCGCTCCCCCCAAGGAGCCGATGCCGGCGGCGGGAAGCTGGGTGCTGCTGGCGACCATCCTGGCATCCAGCATGGCTTTCATCGACGGCACGGCGCTCAATGTCGCCCTGCCGGTCATCCAGCGGGAGCTGGACGCCACCGGCGCCCAGCTCCTGTGGACGGTTAACGGATACCTGCTCATGCTGGGCGCGCTCATCCTCGTGTGTGGCGTCCTCGGCGACCGCTTTGGCCGCAAGCGCGTCTTCTCGCTGGGGATCGGGCTCTTCACGCTGGCCTCCATCGCCTGCGGATCCACTCCCGGCATAAATTTCCTCATCGGCGCCCGCGTGGTCCAGGGCATCGGCGGGGCCATGATGATCCCGGGCAGCCTCGCCATCATTACCGCCTTTTTCGGGCCTGAAAGCAGGGGGCGCGCCATTGGCACCTGGGCGGCGGTGACTACCATGGTCACCGTGATCGGGCCGATGCTGGGCGGGGCGCTGGCCGGCGCCGGCCTGTGGCGGGGCGTCTTCTTCATCAACACGCCGCTGGCGGTGGCGGCCCTGGTGATCCTCCGCTTCCGGGTCCCGGAAAGCCGCGACACGGACGCCGCCACCGGGATCGATTTCGCCGGCGCGTTCCTGGCGGTGGCGGGGCTGGCGTCGCTCACCTATGGTTTCATCGCGGCGCCTGATTACGGCTTCGGCAACCCCCGCATCGATGGCGCCCTGCTGCTGGGCGTGGCGGCGCTGGGCGCCTTTGCCGGCGTCGAGGCCGCCGGCAGCCATCCGATGATGCCGCTGCGCCTGTTCAGGTCCCGCACTTTCAGCGGCGCCAACCTGCTCACGCTGTTGCTCTACGGCGCTATCAGTGTCAGCACATTTTTCCTGTCTCTCAACTTCGTTCAGGTGCAAGGGTATACTCCGTTCGAAGCCGGGCTGGCCTTCATGCCCTTCGCGCTCATCCTGGCCGGCATGTCCCGCTGGGCGGGAGGGCTGGTAGACCGATACGGCGCCCGCCTGCCGCTCATCGCCGGACCCGCCATCGCCGGCGCCGGCTTCCTGCTGCTGGGGGTGGTCGGCCTCACCAGCGGGCCGGAGGCTTACTGGCATACGTACCTGCCCGGCGTGGTCTTGTTCGGCATCGGCATGGGGGTGACGGTGGCGCCTCTCAGCACTGCCGTGATGGGTTCGTTGTCCCAACGCCACGCTGGCACCGCCTCGGGGGTCAACAACGCCGTCTCCCGCATCGCCGGCGTTCTGGCGATCGCCGTGCTCGGTTCCTTCATGCTGTTTTATTTCGCTTCGGCGCTGAGCAGCCGCACGTCGGCGCTCCCCATTTCCGCGGAAGCCCGCGCCGCCATCAACGACCAGGCCGGCCGGCTGGCGGAGGCGGGCGTGCCTCCCCAGGTCGGGGCCGGGAACGCCGACGCCGTCAGGCGGGCCATCCGCCGGGCTTTTGTCGACTCGCTCAGGCGCCTGATGTTCATCTGCGCCGGCATGGCCTGGGCGTCATCTGCCATCGCCGCGCTCATGGTCCGGCGCCGGCTGGAAGCGATGGATTAGTCGGCAGCCGGCAGGAAGCTCACAGCCCTGATCGCTGGAACCTGCATAAGCGGCCCCAGGCAACAAACCTGCATAAACCTGGGCCAGGTAATAAAATAGGAATCCGGGTAAGGAATCGGGTAAAAAAGCCGTGCTTGGCGGAGCCGAACCGGTACGGCCGGGAAGGGGCCGGTATGCAGGTTTCCCTTGTGATCATCATCTTGGTGGTGGTCGTGGTCGTTCTCACCACGCCACTGCAGTTGATATTCGTGCTGCGCAACATGGTTCGCCGCAGTGGGCTGCCGGAACTGGCGCGCTTTTACGGGGTATCCCGGAAACCGGAAGGGGAAATGCTTTCAAGGCAGGTGGTCCGCGTCGGCAGCGTTTACTTCAGATATACCGTCACCGTTGGCATCACCAGGATGGGTCTTTACATCTCCATGGGGAGCTTTGGCAAGTTGCTGAAGACGCCGCCGCTGCTGATTCCCTGGGGCGATATCGAGGCAGGCGTGAGCGCCAGGCTGTACGGACGGCCGGCGATAGAGCTGATGGTGGGCGATCCCGCCATCGCCTTGGTCACTGTCACCCGTGAAGTCTATGACGCCATGCAGCCGCATCTGCGGCCGGCGCAGCTGCCGGTGGCTCCCTTGCAGGGAGTCTGGCGATGACTGCGCCTGATTCGTTCACATCGGGTGATTCGGTCATCATGTTGACCACGTTGCGGGGGGCCTGGCAATGACCGCTCCCGATTCCGAGGAGAGGAAGCGCCGCTGGGACGAGCTGTACCGCGGCCGCGACGTCGAGACGCTCCCCTGGTTCTATCCGGGCCTGGACCCTGATTTCGCGGCCGCCCTCGAGGAGCGGGACCTGGCGCCCGGCTCGGCGGTGCTCGATCTGTGCACGGGGCCGGGCACCCAGGCCCTGGCGATGGCTGAACGCGGCTTCAGCGTCACCGCCATGGATATCGCCGACACCGCCGTCGGGCAGGCATGCCTGGAGGCCCGGAAGCAGGGCCTGGACATCACCTTCCGGCAAAACGACATTCTCGACAACCGCCTTGAGCAGCCGTTCGACCTGGTTCTTGACCGCGGCTGTTACCACGTCTTCCCTCTCGAGAGACGGCGGCAATATGTGCCGGCCGTCGCCGGCATGCTCAAGACCGGCGGCTTCCTTTTCCTCAAATGTTTCAGCAACCGGGAAACACGCCCGGAAGGCCCCTACCGCATTTCCCCGCAGGAGATCGAGCGGCTGTTCCCACCGCTCTTCGAGGTGATGGCAATCAGGCACACGGTCTTCCAGAATGTCAACCGGGAGCCGGAGCCCAAGGCCCTCTTCTGCGTGATGAGAAGAAGTTTGATGGAACACCGTGAGGAACCCAATGAGTGAGAGTCACGTCTAACGGGTATTATCTAACCTTAAGCTCGTTCAAGGAGGACCATCATGACTGAGGCGATCAGTTTCAACATCCACCTGGATATTCCCTACGAGGAAGCGATAGAGAAGCTTGCCGAAGAGCTGAAGGAGGACGGTTTCGGCATCCTCACGCGCATCGACGTCAAGGCGACCATGAAAGAGAAACTCGGCGCCGATTTTCGCAAATACGCCATTCTGGGCGTCTGTAATCCGCCGCTGGCCCACCGGGCCCTCAGTCACCATACCGAGGTCGGGCTCATGCTTCCCTGCAACGTTATCGTGGAGGAAGATGAGCAGGACGGCGGCTCCATCATCCGCATCGGCGATCCCGAGGCCTTCATGCGCGCCGGCGGCTTTGACACCGACCCGGTGCTCAGCGCAGTGGGCGCCGAGGCCCGCGAAAGCCTGAAGCGGGTCGCCGGGCGGCTTGAGGCCATTGGCGTGGAAGCATCCGGCGGCGCTGCCGGAAAAGGTTCTGGCTCCTAAAGAAACGGGGGAAAATGGCTGCGGCACATCAGGGAGACACGGTCAAGGTCAATTACACTGGCAGGTTCAGCGACGGGGAGGTCTTTGATTCATCGGAGGGACGCGACCCGCTGGAGTTCACGCTGGGGGCGGGGCAGGTGATCCCAGGGTTCGAACAGGCGGTGGAAGGCATGCAGGTCGGTGATACCAGGACGGTAAACATCCATGCGACCGACGCTTACGGCCTCCGGCGCGAGGAACTGGTGCTGGTGGTTGGCCGGGGGCAGATGCCCCAGAACTTCGACCCCGAGATAGGGATGCGGCTCCAGTCGCAGAATCCGGAAGGCCGCCCCATCTTCGCGACCATCACCGCCATCGAGGAAACGACCCTGACGCTGGACGCCAACCATCCACTGGCCGGCAGGGACCTCGCCTTCGATATCGAGCTGGTGGAGATATCCTGAAAAGCCGCGCCTGCGGGACATGAGAAGGCCGCTCCTGCGGAAACAATTTTAATGCATCCTGGACTCCTGAAGAAATCCCTCGCGGAAATTCCTGAAGAGGCCGCCCTTGCGGGCGGCCTCTTTGAACGCCGCGGTATTCCTGCGGCGAGGATTTGCGCCGGAGTCTAAGACTCAGGGGCGCTGTGCGCCGTAAGCGCCAGGATCGTCATTGACCAGCCGCTGAAGAGCAGGTCGATGCCGACAAAGAGGCCGATCACCCAGTTGGCGGAGCTGGGCAGCTGCGCCCAGATGAGCACTCCCAGGATCAGGGCCAGAATGCCGCTAAAGAGGAACCAGCCCCAGTTGGGCATCGGCCGGGATGTCAGCGCGATGCCGATCCTGACCACGCCCGCCGCCAGCAGGAATACCCCCAGGAGCAGCGTCAGCGTGATTACTCCGGTAAGCGGATAAGCCAGCAGCAGGATGCCGGCCGCCATGTAGATGACGGCGGTCAGCAGCTGCCACAGGAAGCCGCTCCATTGCCGGGACATGAGGCCATGAATGCCGTGAACGACCCCGCCGATGACCAGCACGACACCCAGTATCCCGGACACTGTGTAAGACGCGGCCACCGGAAAGACTATGGCGGCGATGCCCAGCAGGATGAGGGCGATGCCAAGGGCCAGGAACCACCCCCATTCACGGTGTACTACCTGAATCGAGAATTGCGGCGTGATCTGCATGCCAGGTTGCGTACCCATGTCGCCTCCATTCATCGCGATTGGACTTCACGTGAAGTCCTGTACTCATACGGGCGCCCGGTTTACCCGGAACAGCCCTTAACCAGGTAATACCCCTAAATTTCAGGAATACACGCGGTTTTTTCCACTATTTTTCCAGGGGAAGCGCGGGATGGGTCGAGTGGAAGGTGAGGATGCCGCCGGACAGGTTGAAAACCTGTTTGAATCCCGACTGCATCAGCATGCGGCCGGCGATGTAGCTGCGCACTCCGGAAAGGCAATAGACATAAACGGGGCGGCCTTTCAGCTCTTCAAGCTCTGCCAGCCGCCGGCGTAACTGATGGAGCGGCAGGTGTACGGCGCCGGGTATGTGCCCGTCCTGGAATTCGAACCAGGTGCGGACATCCAGAATGGCGCCCCCTGCGGTGACCTCCGGGTAGTCTTCCGCATACCAGAAGTCAACGATGCCTTCGAGCAGGTTCGTTCCGGCAAAATGATTCAGCCGCCTCCCGAACCGGCCGAATGAAATTATGAAAGAGTAAACAGCAATTGGGGGGCGGCATGGCGGAGGCATCAAGGGAAGTACGGCGTGTAGGCAAGAGGCACTGGCTGTTGCTGACGGTGGGAACAGCTCTGGCGGTCCAGGTTCTGTTGGTAGTGCCTGTGGCATTCCTGGTCAGGCTGCTGGTGGCGTTCGTCCACGAAACCGGCCATTCCGTGACCGGATGGCTGTTCGGATATCCTTCAGTTCCAACTATCGATTTCTTCTACGGCGGCGGCGTGACCATCCAGTGGGCGCGCCAGTGGTGGATCTGCGCCCTGGTGTTCCTGCTGTTCGGCTACCTGATCTACCGCTTCCGCGGCAATCTGCAGGCCCAGTCAGGGTGGGGTGCGCTGGGAGTGCTGTACGCCTGCTTCGCGCTGACATCTGCTCACGAAGTTGCCATTCTGGCCAGCGGCCATCTGGCGGAGCTGCTCTTTGCCGGCTACCTGCTTTACCGGGTATTCCAGGGAACGGGACTCCGGGGCACGCTGGCAAGGGCGTTCCTGGCGGCTTTCGTGCTCCTGGAGGATCTCCGTTTCTCCTATCTGCTGATGACGAGCCCGGCGACCCGCCATGACTACGAGGCCGGCAGCGCCCTTGGGTTCAAGATGGACTTTTCCCGCCTGGCCGGTGAGTACCTGAATGTCGATGTCAAGGTGATCGCCATCATCTTCCTGATCTGCTGCCTGCTCACGCCCGTTGTCAGCTTCCTCATCTTCCGGTACCGCGATGAAGCCATCCGCCCGGCGCTCGCCTGGCTGTCACGCTGGCGGCCGCACCGGTCCGGCTCCGCGTCCACGGGAAGCAGCCCCGGTTAGGAGCCGTTTCATCCGCGGGGGAACGGCCCGGATTAGCAATCCTGATCTGCTGTAACGGCCCCGGTTAGGAGCTCCCGCATCTGGGTACGGAAGGGATATGCAGTCTAACTCCCTGCCATCCGAGGAGAATGTCAACCGGGTCATGGCGGCGCTCAAGGAGCGCCACATCGAGCCGGAGCTGGTTGCCGGGCGGCAGGCGGCGCTCGAGCGCCTGGTTCAGCTGATCCCGGCGGGCGCATCGGTGATGACCGGCAGCTCGATCACTCTCGAGGAAATCGGCTTCGTGGACATGCTGATATCAGGTGATCATCCCTGGGAAAACCTCAAGGCCGGCATCATCGCCGAGAAGGACCCCGTCCGAGAAGTGGAGCTGCGCCGCCGCAGCACCCTGGCGGATTACTTCCTGGGAAGCGCGCATGCCATTACCGAAAACGGAATCGTCCTCATCGCCTCCGCCTCCGGCAGCCAGCTGCCGGCCTATGCTTACTGCTCTGCCAACGTCATCTGGGTGGCCGGCGCCCACAAGATCGTTCCCGACCTGGATACGGCTTTCCGGCGTGTGCGCGAGTACGTCTTCCCCCTGGAAGACGAGCACATGAAAAGCATGGGAGCCGAAGGCAGCAATTTCGGCAAATGGCTCATCTTCGAACGCGAGACTTCTTCCCTGCGGCGGGTAAGGATGATCCTGGTCAACGAGAAGCTGGGGTTTTAAGGAAGTGTTTGAAGGTGGTCCGGACAGGCCCGGATCCCTGACAGACGAGAACCTTTGATTTCAGCCGAGGCCGGCGACGTCGCGCTGCCTCAGCAGCCACCCGGCCACACCCAGGAATAGCCCCACGTAGCAGACGATGACGATCAGCGATTCCGTGCCCGAGAGCCTGGGCCCGATAAACCCGCCCGGCCCTCCCTCGGCCTGGATCGACACCCCCAGCGAAGAGATGAGCGAGTAGCTGTTGGTGCGCAGGAACGCCTTGGCTATCTGGTTGAGCAGGTCGACCTCGCGGCCGAAGGCGGAGATGATGCTCTCCAGCACCAGGCCGTAAATGATGCCGAGGCCGATGGCCAGCGCCGTGCCCCGCGAGATGACCGCCAAAAGCACGCCGAACGAGGACCAGACCGCCAGGATGAGCCAGCAGGCGCCCAGGGTCTTCACCAGCTCGAAGAGCGGCGGCAGCGCCAATGACTGGCCTTCCCGCCAGGCGATCATGAGGCTGGCGGCCAGTCCAAGGATGAAAACCGACAGCAGGAAAGGTATCAGAGTGATGCCCAGCGCCAGCATCTTGGAGAAGAAGACCTTCAGCCGGCTGGACCGCTGCGTGAATACGGGGGTGAGGGTGCCCCAGGAAAACTCGCTCCCCATGACCAGAACTCCCACGACGAGCGCGAATATCCCACCGAAGAAAGGAAACCCGGCGGTGATGTTGGAGAGGAGGTTCCGGGGCAGCAGCGCGATCAGCAGCAAGAAGCCGGCTCCCCGTTCGTGCAGGGAGATGCCGCTGGTGAAGGCGTAATAAGGCAGGATGTACGAGAACAGCAGCGACATCAACGTCCAGAACCCCAGCATTATCCAGATGGCGGCGCGTTTGCGAATGAGCAGCAGCTCGGCGATCAGGTCATTCACTTTCAGCCTCCTGAGTCAGGCTGAGGAAGACGCTCTCCAGGGAGAGCTTGCTGGCGCAGATCTCGCTGACGGCAATGCCTGCCGTCACCAGGCGCTGGTTGATCTCGGCCGCCCGGGAGGCGTCCGTGTCGATGAGAAGGACGCCGGTGTCCTGCGTGCTCACCTGGCCGATTCCCTCCAAGCCC
>JAJYIN010000052.1 GCA_021790075.1 Actinomycetes bacterium
CGTGAAGTGGAGGCCATGGGAGCCCATTATGTGGGAATTCATACCGCCATCGATCAGCAGATGCAGGGCAAGGCGCCGCTGGACCTGCTCAGGCGGGTGAAGGATGCAGTAGACATACCGGTAGCCGTAGCCGGCGGCATCAACTCGGAAACCGCTGCCGAAGCCGCCCGCGCCGGCGCCGACATCATCGTCGTCGGCGGCGCCATCATCAAGGCGGCCGACGCCGAGGAGGCGACGCGTCAGATCCGGCAGGCGATCGATACCGGTACAGAGGTAAAAACCACCTTGTACAAGCGGGCCACCCTGGATAACATCCGTGAAGCACTTGAGCAGGTTTCCACAGCCAACATCTCTGACGCCATGCATCGCAGCGGCGATATCCCCGGCCTCCGGCCTGTTTTTCCAGGCATTCGCATGGCCGGGCCGGTCCTTACTGTCAGGACATATCCTGGCGATTGGGCCAAGCCGGTTGAGGCAATCGATAAAGCTGAACCTGGAGATGTGCTGCTGATAGACGCCGGGGGAGCCGGCCCCGCGGTCTGGGGTGAGCTGGCTACCCACAGCGCCATCGAACGGGGCCTGACCGGTGTGGTCATCCACGGCGCCGTCAGGGACACCCCCGAAATACGCGAGTCCGGTTTTGCCGCCTTCGCCGGGCTGGTCACCCCCACGGCCGGTGAGCCCAAGGGATTTGGAGAGATCGGCGTCCCCGTGACGGTGTCAAAAGTGAGGGTAAATCCGGGGGACTGGCTTGTCGGTGATGATGACGGCGTCGTCGTTCTGCCCCGGGAAAAAGCAGCCGAGATCGCCAACCGGGCCATGGACGTTATGGAGCGGGAAAACAGACTCAGGCGGGAGATAGAGGCTGGCAGCACCCTCAGCCAGGTTGCGTACCTGAGGAAGTGGGAAAAGACCTAGCTTTCGCCGTTCTCGAGTCTGATTACCTTGTGGAGACGCAGCCGCACCTCATCGGGAACATTCTCTGCCGGGATGGCGTGATAAAGTGCTACGGTCTTCTTGAGCGTATCGACCACGATGCGGCAGTTGCTGCAGTGCTCCAGGTGCGCCTCGATCTCCCGGCATTTCTGGATCGTGATCTCTTCGTCGATGTACTCGGAAAGCGCTTCGAAGATTTCTTCACATTTCATGGCGCCTGTGCCTCCCCGGAAAAATACGCAGACAGCCTGTTCCTCAAATAGAGGCGGGCGCGGTGAAGGCGTGATTTGACGGCTGCCACCGAAAGACCGAGGATATCTGCCACGTCGCTGGCCGGCAGACCTTCGACGTCGCGCAACACAAACACCACCCGGTAGATTTCCGGCAACTCGTCTATAGCCTTGTCCATCTGATTCTGCGCTTCCTCGTTGAGCAGCTGGTTGATCGGATTTGCCGACCAGTCGGTCAGCTTGACTCCGGCGTGCGCCTGTTCCTTAACTGAATAGACGTCGTCAAGGAACTCGCTTTCACTTTTTTCCCGCTTGCTCCTCTGTCTCAGTTTGGTCAAGGCAGCATTGGCTGCCACCCGGTAAAGCCAGGTCGAGAAACTAGACCGCCCCTGAAAACTGTCCAGGGAACGGATGACATTCATAAAAGTATCCTGAAGCACGTCTTCCGCATCTTCCCGGTTGCCCAGCATGCGGTATGCCAGGTTGTAAACCCGGTCCTCGTATCGGGAGACCAGCAGTTCCAGGGCATCGCTGTCGCCCTTCCTGATTCGCTCCAAGAGCTCCGTATCTGTGGGAACCAGAACTTCCATTTGCTTAGACCAGTCGCTACTATAAAGGATTCAGTATGCAGAATGGTAGTTTATAACATTTATCCCCGGTAAACTGCCTGCATGAATCCTTTGGGATATGGTTACATCAAAAAATAGTGTCCCGCCCGAAATGAACCGGGCCGGGTTGCAGTATTCCGCGGAGGTGATTGATACATGGCGATTTATGACTTGAAATGTGACGACTGCGGCCACGACTTCGAGATTTTCGTCACCGGTTTTCTGACCGAGGCCGACAAGCAGTGTCCCCAGTGCGAAAGCCGTAAGGTGTCCCAGAAATTCTACAGCTCTTTCGGCATCGGGGGATCATATTCAGGCTCTGGTGGTGGCGGTGGCTGTGCTCCCAGCGGCAGCCCCTTCGGCTGAGGCTAATAGCTGAGCCAGTTTGGCTTGAGAGAGGGAACAGAGAGTGCAACAGGCTGTCGTAAACGTCGATAAATGCTCGGCCCACGACAAGTGCCCGGCCCGGGAAGCCTGCCCCACCAAGGCTTTGTTCCAGATGGACCCCGGAGAGGTCGTGGTGGTAAACGGCGCCCTTTGCCGCGGCTGCGGTAACTGTGTGGCCGCCTGCCCCGACAGGGCAATCAAGGTGAGAAGCCTGTAGGAATTGAAAAGGCATACACGCGGGTATTAAGGTATTATATTCAACGGCCTATTTCCAAGAGGGTCGTTCCGTGTGCCAACGAAAGGAGATAACGTGGCGGAAGGAATAATGGAAGTAACAGATGCGAATTTCCAGTCCGAGGTATTGGATGCGGACTTGCCGGTGATCGTGGATTTCTGGGCGGCTTGGTGTGGGCCATGCCGCATGGTCGGCCCGCTCATCGAAGAGATCGCCAAGGACTACGAGGGAAAAGTGAAGGTGGCCAAGCTCAACGTCGACGAGAATCGTGACACCGCCACCAAATACGGCATCATGAGCATCCCGACCATCCTGCTGTTCAAGGACGGGGCTGTTTCCAAGCAGGTCGTCGGCGCGATGCCAAAGACCGCTCTGGTTTCAGAGCTGGGTTTGAGCTGATTCCCGGACGCCAGTCCGGCAAAGGGAAAGATGAAAGAGTGGAAGCGGGAAGCGTGGTCTTCCCGCTTTTTTACGGGGTCAATAATGGATCTGGACGACGGTGCCGATTGGCGTCCAGCCATACAGCCATTGCGCCTGATCAAGCGGCAGGCCTACGCAGCCATGGCTGGTGGGCACCCCGAACCGCGTAGACCAGTAATTCCCGTGGATGGTGTAGTCGCCGTTGAACATCAGCACCCACGGGACGTTAGGAGCATTGTAGCCGGGGCCGCTCATGTTAACCTTGTCGGCCTTGGCATAAACCGTGTAAGTTCCAGTCAGGCTCGGTGTGGCCTGGGAACCGCTGGAGCAGATCAAAGTGCGCACGAGCTGGTTGTTGTCGTAAGCATAGACCCTCTGTTCGGTCAGGTTCACATCTATCAGTTTGGAAGGCTTGGTCGTGAACGTGCTCTGCACGTCCTCCCGGAGATAGCTGCCGCTGACCCCCCGCAGGGCATCAAGACCTCCCTTGAGGTGAATTGTGACTTTGGCGCCCTGGGCCCAGTCGGTTTGGGGTTTGAACTCGAGCTTGTTGGGCGCCACCCAATTCCATGAGCCCGGCACTGCCGGGTCCACTGACACAAGCGACTGGGCCTGGTCCTGGTTCTTGATATCTTCCGAGAATGTCAGCGTGGGCCGCTCGGCCGTATTGACTGCGGACTCGCCGTCACCAGGCACGAAAGTGACCTTGAGCGGGTCGGTCGTGGCGATCGTCTGCGAATAGGGCTGTTTGAGCTGAACCCCGTTTTGCGCATCGACGCTGGTAATCGTGAGTTTGTACTTCTGTCCCTGTTCGTACCCCTGGAAATCGATGAAAGCCCGCGTGGGGTTGCTGTCGTCGATCCTGGAAGTCGAGGTCAAATTGGGGGACAGCTCATATGTGAAAGATTTGATTGGCGTATTGAACTCGACTACAATCGGCTCTCCTGAGGGAACCACCTGGGTGTCCTGCGAGAAGAGCGGCGCCGGAGTCGTGATTGTCTGAAAACTGGCATGCTCGGTTACTTCCCTGGATTTAGGCCCCGTAATGGTCAGCTCTATGAGGCTCGCATCGACGGTGACATCGTACCGTGCATCTTGCTTGAGCAGCGGGGAGCCGTCATCTCTGACGAACCCGTTCCCCTCCAGGTGGCCCTTTACGTCTGTTTGGCTGGTGGGATTTCCCGCCGGGTCCAGCATTGTTTCCTTCACCTTCACGCTATTCACGCTGCCCCGCATCCAGCTGGTCGAGACCTTGAGTTGGGAGTCCACCGGCACCTCCCGGCTGGAATCGCCGGGGCTAATGCCCACGGACGGCGGCACCAGGGCGGCCAGGATGATGTAACCCAGTACGAATACTGCCAGGGCAACGACCGCTGCTACTGCAGTCTTGCGCCTGGCAGTTGATTTAGTCTGCACCGACGGACTATTTCTGATTGTAGAAGCTCTGCTCATCTGAAGCACATGCCCTAAATTAAATTACTATTATAACCATCAAAGGGCCGGGAGTGAATTGTTTCTCAAGAAATTTTTATGCAGCCCCGATACAACTTGTGAGAACGAAAAGGCAAACCCATCGCGAGGTGGGGGCGCAAAGCTAGGGGTCTCTCTTAAGAGACAGCCCGGCCGCCGAAGCTTTTGAAGCTGCTCTTCCGGATTTGAGCGGCGTGACGTGTTGCAGTCCAGGCAGCAGCTCATCTGCTCCGAATGGTCGGACAGACGAGCTTTTTTTGTGCTTCCACCGGGGGCGCCAAGCGCAAGCGAAGCGGCGACGGATTTGCCCATTGGATTGGCAGGACAATGGGCTTATCAAGGAAAGACAAACAGAGCACGTTGACCAGGCTACTGGTGGCGGCCGCAATCGCTTGCGCTTGGCTCGCACCCTCCACCACGGCGATGGCCTCAACTGCCGGCGACAACGTCCAGGTCAAGGTCTCAGTTGTCGACTCAGTGGGAGTAAGCATCGGCGGGAGGGCGCTGGAAATGGTTTCGAGTCCGCGAACAGGAGAGGTCATCATCGAGTTTGCCACCGGGACGGCATCGTTTCCGAAGGGCGGTTTGCAGATGGAGAAGCTGAGAATGCTCGGCGCCGAGGCTAGATTCGGACTCCCAGTTGGGCGAGGCGCCGCATACAGAATCAGCGATGCCGTTCCCGGTGGCTCGGCGGTTCCGGCAACCAGGGTTGTGGTCACGGTAAGCAAGTTGTGACCATAAATCTGTCTTGGCCGGCCCCATCCGGCGTTATTTCGGCGGCCTGCATCTGACCCGAATCCCTTCCTGGGAATGGATGCAGCCGCCGAGGCTTGTTGACCCTGCCAATCTTCGTGCATGTGAAGGAAACGAGCCTGATTTGTAGAAAAAGTGGATGCGTCCTTTCTGGCATTTCTGCTGCGGGACGCACCTCTCTGAAACGGGAACTCTGATCAAGTCAACCGGTTCATGTCACCCTTACTGGGCGATTTGCGCAGTATTCTATTGTGATAAACCGGTTAGAAGGAGGCCGATGGACATCCAGGAAATGATCGATAGCCGTATCGAAGCACTGCGAGCGCAGCAGCCAGACGCAATCACGTCCCGGACCCCTCCGGTTCCACCAGAAGAACTGGAGGCTGCCAACTTTGGCAGGAGTTTCGATAGTTTTGGTGGAGAGGCAGGAGACGGAAAACCGGTAGCGGTGCACCGGCAACCAGCAGCGGCGTACTGGAATCAGGTGGCCCCCTCGCAGACGCGGATGTCCGCCAGTCAGCCGACCGTTATGGATCTTTCCCGCTTTGGCGAGGAAATTGATATCGCCATGACCCAAATAGCCAACCAGGTGCTGGAGATCACCGAACGCCTGGCGGCAGATTATGCCCGCTTTGAAAAGGAAATGCTCGAATCCCGCCTGGCCGTACTTAAAACCGCTGAATCTGTGCTTGACGTTGCCTTGTCGCTGCGCCAGGAATCCCGGAAAATGATGCTGGCAGCAAGCCGGCACAGCCAGCCTGCACGCCAGTTTACCCTGCCGGTTGAATCCGGCAGGCGCGAGGAAGAAATCGCGGATCCCTTGACGGAGATAGACGCCGCGGAGCACGCCATGATTAACGAACGCGCAAGCATGCATGACCGCGGCGTGGCCGCATTGTTTAGAAGAACGCTTTAACGGCCGACACCAGTTTCGCGCTTCCAGGGATGTTTTTTTGCCTCAATGGAGAATTAAGGCTGGGAGCTGAAATGATCACGGGACCGTAAAGCATGGAACATTCACCGACACCCGACCAGCCTGCCGGCGGAGATTCGCTGGATATAGTTGCCCGCAAGGCCAGCGAGTCTCTTCTTGAGCACGAAACCGACGTCATCAAGGAATGGCTCAAGCGCATCATTGATGACCTGGGTCTTTTCTCCCTGCAGACATTTCCCACCCGGGAACTCACGGTCGGATTCCCTGAGCTGATCTCATCACTGGCGCGCGCCATCAGTAAGCCCGATATTGACCTTTCCGGAAGCCCCGTGCTCACCGAGGTCGCCGCTCTCTTGGCGACTCTGCGCAAGGAAGAGCCAGATGTGGGCAAGATGTTCGATGACTATTCGCTGCTCAAACAGCTGCTGCTCGAGGCCGCGGCGCGGGAGATGCGCTATACAGACCGGCTGGCGCTTGGGGTTGCCCGGAGGCTGGACGAAGGCTTCAGCCAGATTCTGAAAGCTGGGCTTACAGCTTATATCGAGCGGCACTCAATGGAGTTGCAGCATCTGGCCAATACTGATGCGATGACCGGCCTCTACAATGTGCGCTATTTCCGTCACCAGCTTCACCGTAACTTGGAAATGTTCAAACGTTACCGCATTCCTTTTTCCCTGGTCATGATCGATCTCGACAAGCTCAAGCAGCTCAATGACGCCTGCGGGCATCAATACGGCGACCGGGCTCTCAAGAACCTGGCGGCTATCATGAACGACGAGAAAAGGGAGACGGACGTCGCCGTCCGCTACGGCGGTGACGAATTCTTCATCGTCCTGCCGGGGACCGCGACCGAGGAGGCTGAGAGGCTGGCCCTGCGCGTCAACCAGCGCGTGCAGGAGCTGAACCTGGAAACCGGCGGCATCGAGATGACCGGGGTCTCCATCGGCGTCGTCTCCTGTCCGGCCAACGGCACCGACGTGGGCACTTTACGCGCCCGCGCCGACCGTGCCCTTTACCTGGCCAAGTCGATCGGCGGTAGTACTGTGGCGCGCTATCATGAGTTCAGCCTGGAACCGCAGGTAATCTTTTAGGTCTTAGAGCTTGTAGCCTATCTGTCGAAGCAACCGCTGGCGGCCGGCCACGTCGTCTGCGGTTTCGATCCCCAGGCTCGCAAGACCGTCAATGACTGCCATGATGCCTCTCCCCTGTCCGGTCTCGGCGATCACGACCTCGACCGGGTTGGCCGTCGCGCAGTATATGTGGCAGACTTCCGGCACATTCTTGACAGCATTGAGCACATTTATGGGGAAGCCCCCCTCCATGAGGATGATGAAGGCATGGCCGGCGCCCAAGCTGAGGGCGTTTTGCTCGGCCAGCTGTTTCAGCCCATCGTCGTTTCCGGAACCCCGCACGAGCCGGGGGCCTGACGATTCACAAAAAGCGATACCAAACCTGATGTCAGGCGCGGCGCAGGCCATCACTTCATGAAGATCCTCCACTGTCTTGATGAAATGTGCCTGTCCCAGGATCATATTCATCTCTTCCGGTTTGTCTATTTTAATGACGCTTGTTTCCATCCTTTCCTCCTTTTGTTTTCAAGTCACTGGCGCAACCGGCCGGGATTTCAGGATGCACGAATCCAGAGGCCGGCGATGGCTACCTTGCTGGCGGTTGCCAGCACGTTTTTATCGATCCTGTAGGCGTATCGCATATGGTGTGCTAAATACGGGCTGGCGTCCTGGCCCCAGCTTCGACGGTTACCGCGGGGATTCCGTACTGCCAGTCGAATGCCTGCGCGTCGGAGCCGATGTCCGTCCCGTCCTCCTGAACCTCTGCCCCGACCGACTGCCCTGCCTGATGCGGGGCGGCTGCCAGCGGCGCCGCCGCGGCCGCGCCTTCGTCCCAGACCCCGAAATAGGGTTTCCCAGTGGCGCCGATGCCGTCGATGTTGATCACCTCGACGGACCCGGCCAGGCCCTGGTTTGTGACCAGTTCTCCCAATGCCCTTGCATCCAGTTCGCCCTCTTCCTCTCCGGAAAAATGAGGCGAAGACCACAAAACCGGTTTCAGAGTTTTTGGCAACCGGGGCAAAAGTATGTTCCTCTCCCGCCTACCTTTAGTTTCCTGATCGTTCTGCCGCAGGCGCATGGCTCACCGGAGCGGCGGTGCACCCTGAAAGTCTCCTGGAAGCGGCCCCGGCGGCCGCGGGCATCGCGGTATGTGTCGATGGAGCTTCCCTGGAGCCTGATCGCGTCACGGAGCGTCTCCTTGATGGCGGCGACCAAGCGGCTGGCTTCTTCCTGTGTGAGGCTGCCAGAATTCCTGAGCGGATGGATGCGTGCCCGGTAAAGAGATTCGTCAGCGTAGATATTGCCGATGCCGGCGATGAGCTGCTGATCCAGCAGGAGCGATTTGATGGGACGCTTCCGCCTATCCAGAATGCCGGCCAGCAACCGGGCGTTGAAAGCCCGGTCGAGCGGTTCCGGACCCAGCCGGCGCCAGTAAGCCGCCGCTTCCCCGGCGTCAATCACGAACGCGGTGCCGAACCGCCGCTGGTCCTGGAAGAGCAGTTGAGCCCCGGAGATAAAATTTATAACCAGCCGCAAATGGGGCCACTGGGAAAAGCGCACCGCTCCCCGCGAATAGGTCAGCCTGCCGGTCATGCGCAAATGGATGACCAGTGTCTCGCCACTGTTTAGCTCCAGGATCAGGTATTTGCCCCGGCGCGTAACTCCGGAGATCGTTCGCCCTTTGAGGCGCCGGCCGAAAGCAGCCGGGGATACCGGCGCCGTCACCCGCGGATCGGGCACATTGACGCCAGCGATTGTCTTTCCCCTCAGATGTGGTTCCAGCTGGTGGCGGATGGTTTCTACCTCAGGCAACTCCGGCAGGATGGTCTCCTTTATGTCGCAGATTGTTCCGTAGTCATTATCTTTTAGTTCCACGGTCGAATCAAAGAGCGCCGGCCGCCGCTGATGGCACGGGTCAGTGGCCGGCGTAACATGAGGGCCAGCGCCATGGTTAGCAGGAAGACCAGGCCGTCAACCAGCAGCGGCGCCGCCACGTCGATGTTACGCCACAGGATCGGGGTGACAAGGCCGCTGCCGATGATGCTCCCCCACTCGCCAAAGGAGCCAACGAAGCCCGTGACAGCCCCCCTTTCCTCCATGCTGGTCACATCGCCGATCAGGGAAAGGAACGAGTTGAAATATGCCGGAGCGCCGAAGCCGCCAATTGCGAAAGCCACGATGGTGAGCGCCGAACCGGGATGCGTCAACACCAGAAAGCTCTCCAGCGCCGACACCGCCAGGCCTGCGGCCATGATATTGATGCGGCCGCTGCGATCGGAGATCTGTCCCAGCAGCGGGCTGGAAAGCATCGAGACAGCGCCGCTGGCGGCAAAAGCGATGGCGACCAAGTCGGCATTCCAGGACAGTTTATCGGCTGTGAAGATTGGCGCGATGGTGATGAACATGGCGATTCCCATCCATTGCAGGAAATGGATGAGCGACATGGAAAAGGACGGCAGCGAGAGGACCGGCGCGAATATGCGCTTGATGACATCAGGCTGCCAGAACGGCTTCCAGGGGAAAAATGGCCGCCGGGGCGTTCCCACCGCGGGCACGGTCAGGATGAGGAAGAAACAGATTCCGCCCAGCACTCCCCCGACCCAGAAAGGAGTCTGGATGGAGTAGGCCTTGGACAGGACGCCGGCAAGCAGTGGTCCAACGATGACGCCGGCATTGATGGCGCTGCTGATGACGCCGTTGGCCAGCCCCCGTGATTCCTTTGGAGTCCGGTCGTTGATGTATGATTGAGAGCCGACCGCGAAGGCCGAAGCGGCGATCCCCTGAAGCAACCTCAGGATGACCATGAGCGTCACGTCCGTCGTAAGGGCATAGGCGGCCGTGGTCACCGTGAACAGGAACAGAGCGACTCGCATGATCAGGCGTCTGCCCACGTAGTCGGAAAGCAGCCCCACCGGGAACTCGAACAGCACCCGTCCGAGGAAGAAGGCGGCCACCAGGACGCCGATGTCAAACTCGTTGAAACCCAACTGGTCGGCGTAAACAGGCAGCAGCGGCACCAGCATGAAGAATCCGGTCATGATGACGCCGCTGGCCAGCGCCAGCGCGTAAATGCTCCAGTGTAGTCGTCGCAAGGATTCAAACATTTGCTTACAGCGTACAGGCGCTGACAGTTACTGGATGCTCCGGCCCGGAGCGTTCCGGTCGAAAATCACCCGGTCACATTGTATCGGGGGCCGACACTCCCACCAGATCGAGGCTCCGTTTGATGGTGTTGCGGGTGGCCCGGCAGAGGTCCAGTCGAAAAGCAGCAACTTCGGGAGCCGCCTTTATCACAGGGCAATTGTGGTAAAAGACATGGAAGGCGGCGGCCAGATCCCGCCCGTAGACGGTAAGCCGGTGGGGCTCACGCGAACGGCCGGCAAAAAGCAAGACCTGCGGGAACTCCAGTATCTTCAGCACCAGCTCGCGCTCCTGCGGCTCCAGGCTGGTATAGCCACCGCCGGCCGGAGCTACCCCTTCAGCCTCGGCTTTTTTGAGGATGCTCGAGATGCGGGCATGGGCATATTGCACATAGTAGACCGGATTCTCTTCTGACTGTAGCCTGGCCTGCTCCAGATCGAGGTCCAGAGTGCTGTCATGGCTGCGGTCGACCAGGAAGAAGCGGGCCGCGTCCACGCCGATGCTGTCGATCAGCTCCTCCAGCGTCACCATCGTGCCTGCCCGTTTGGACATCTGTCTGCGCTCGCCCATTTCCACGATATTGACCAGCTGGCCGATGATGATCTCCAGCCGCTCCGGGTCATGCGCAAGCGCCTCAAATGCGGCCTT
>JAJYIN010000053.1 GCA_021790075.1 Actinomycetes bacterium
TCTTGGTTTTGCCGGCTGAATGTCTCGGCTCTGCCGGCTGAATGTCTCGGCTCTGGGCCCGGACGGCCGGCCCGTCACCGGCCCGCATCTGGCGGCCGCCGTTTGAGCAGCGATCCATAAGAGCCTATTTCGATAGGTGTATTCTGCTGCGGCCGGCTGCAAAGCCTTTTCGCACGACCTCGCTACTAACAACCTGTCGAAAGGGGCTCTAGGCAAACCCGGAGTGACCGCTTCCCCCGGTCTGGTAGAGGACTGCCAGCTGGAACTCGACATTCGGCGGTCCAGGAAACAACGGGCAAAATAAGGTATAAATATAGGATGAATTTGAGCCTGGAAGAACTCCTGGAAGGGAAAAAATACGGGGAGATCTCCGACCGCCTCTATAAGGAGCGCGGGCAGATGGTGCGTGAGCTGATCCTGAAACTGGAAACCTCAAGTAGCGATGAAACCCGCCGTGCCATACTGAATATCCTGGGAAGGTACGGGTTTGACCACCCCGAAGACGTGTACGGCTCCACCGGCACCATCATGAAGGTCCTGGACGAGGAGCCGTCGCTCAAGTCCGAAGGCGCCTGCGCCCTGGGAAACCTGGTCTTCAACTACCGCGACAAGTCCGAGGAGCTCCTGCCCATGCTGCGGGCGATGCTGGCCGATGATGATGCCCTGATCCGTGAGGATGCGGCGTATGCCATCGGCAATATCGGCTTTAACTTCCCCGACCTTGCCGCCGCCGAGCTGCCGGCGCTGATGCGGATGCTCGATTCCGATGATGAGGACGAGCGGGAAGCCGGGGCCCACGCCCTCGGCAAGATCGGCGTTAATTCCCCTGAAATGATCAAGGACCAGTTCCCCAAGCTGGTGCGGGTGTTAGAGCACGCCAAGGAAACTAGTTGCGGCGGGGTGGTGTTCGCCTTCGGCGCCATCGGTTTCAACTATCCGGAGATGGTAAGGGAACACATCCCGCGGCTGATCGAATATCTGAAGAGCCGCGACCCGGTCGTGGTGAAAAACGCCGTCATGGCGCTGGGGATAATCGGCATGACCAGCCCCCGGCTCATCGATGAAGCGCTGCCATTCCTGCAGGAGCTGACCAAAAGCAGCGACCAGGAGATCGCGCTCAACGCCCAGGTGGCGATGAAGCGCAGCGGCGGTTAAGAGGTTTTTCTCAGAGGTTGCGCCGGCCCCCCCGCACGCGGCGGCCAAAAGGCCCTCCGAGGGCTCTTCAGTCGCCGGCCAGCAGCTCGTCCAGCCTGCCGGCGCGGTCCAGCGCCATCAGGTCGTCGTAGCCGCCAGCGTGGTAATCGCCGATGAAGACCTGCGGCACCGTACGGCGCCCCGTCTTCTCTTCCAGGCCGTCCCGCCCGGCCGGATCGAGATCGATCCGGATCTTTTCGATTTCCTCCACGCCCTTCTGTTGCAGAAGCCGCTCGGCCATCATGCAGAAACGGCAGGTATCGGTACAGTACATCTTGACCTGGGGCATCTTTTCTCCTCAGCTTTCCATCTTCATGTTCGCCCGTTGCCAGGCAATCAGGCCACCCTTGAGGTTGTATACATTGCTGAAGCCGTTCTTGCACAGGAACAGGCAGGCGCTGGCTGACCGGCGGCCGCTGCGGCAGCTGACCACGATCGGCTTGTCACGGTACCGCTCCAGCTCCTTGAGACGGAATCTGACCTGTCCCAGGGGAATGTGCCGCGCGTTGGGTATGCGGCCGGCGCGGTATTCCCGGTCCTCCCGTACGTCCACGACTACCGCTTTCTGGCGCTTGATCAGCTCCAGCGTCTCACCGGCCCCGACCTGACGGACGCCGCAACTCTTCAGCCGGCGGCCGGGTGAGAGCTGCCGGTAGAGAAGCAGGCCGATTACAGCCCCGGCTAAAAGGAATAAAACCTGGTTCAGACTCATGGTTGACTGCCTCCTGTTGTACATTCTACCAGCCGGTAGAACCACCAACTAACGCATTTTCCGGGAAGCCTGGCGGTGACTGCCAGCTCCGCCCGGCCAGAAATTTTGATGCGAAACAGCGGGAAAGGTTTCAACCACGTTAGGTAAAGGTAGTAGAATGACCGGGGCGGCAGGCGCTGTCCACCATCGCAAACCCTGGAGGCCTTCACACATGGAACAACCACTGGAAAGCGAGCAGCCATCGCTCCCCCTGGGAGACGTCTTCTCCCGCTCCTGGGGAATCTTCACCCAGAACTTCACCACTATCCTCATCATCGTGCTGATCGTCCATATTCCCCTCAATGCGATTCTGTGGGCCGCATCGGCTAACCATGTGCTGTCAGGCCAGCAGGATACCGTGACCCGTCAACTCGACCTCATCGACAGCAAACAAGCCGACCAGGTGGACACGGGGGCGCTGGCCTCGGCGGGAGCAGAGATGTTTGGCTACGGAATCGGCGTCACTATTTTTTCCGACATGGCCGGCGCCGTGGCCGTCATGGCGCTGATCGTGATGGTGATGGACCGGCTGGAGGGCAGGGAAACCAGCTACCGGCAGGCGTTTTCCAGATCGCTGCCCCGCTGGCCCGCCGGCGCCCTGACGGTGTTGCTCTCAGGCGTAGCCGTGATCGTACTTTACGCGTTTTTCATCATCCCGGGAGTCATATTCGACATATTCTGGACTTTCGCCCTGCAGGCGGTCGTCCTTCAGGGAAAAGCGGGGCCGGGCGCCCTGGCCGAAAGTTACCGCCTGGTGCGCGGCCGCTGGTGGCGGGTGTTCCTCTATTCACTGGTTTTCGGGATATCAGCCTCCGTGATCAGCAGCATCCTCACCAGCGTGGGTAATTTCGGTGACAATGCGCTGGCCGTGATCGTCGTGACCACGGTCATCTCGGTGGTGCTGGCCTATTTCACCATTGCGTACACGGTCCTCTACTCCGACCTGGCAAAACGGGAAGAAAAACACGGGCCGCAAATGCTGTTGCAGACGGACTGAACGGCGATTTCCGGAAGCTAAACCAAAAAGCCTGCAAATAAACAGTATGGTGTCCCCGAGTTGCAGGGCTGACTGAAGGGCGATTCCCGAAGCTAGACCGCGTCCAGCACCCGCGCCACCGCCCTTTCCAGCTGCAAGTCGGGCCTCTGGTCACTGCGCCCTTTCATGTCGGCGTCGAGCTCCGCGAAAATGCGCACCCCTTCACGCAGGCCGCCAGCCGTGAAGTTGCGGCTTTGCTCCACCACCTTGCGGGCCGGATATGGCTTAAGCCCCAGGGCCGCCGCCGCCCTCGCCGGGTCCTCGCCCCTCTCACGCGCCGCCGCCACCTCCGCCAGGTTGCGCAGATGCCTGGCCAGTGAATAAAAAACCGCGTTCGGCGCCGTCCTGTCGGCCAGGATCTCTTCCAGATGGCGGAAGACAGAGGCGCGGTCCCGGGCGCCCAGGGCGTCGGTAAGATCCCAGATGCGCACTTCGGGGGAAACCCAGCAGAGCCCGTCGATATCCTCCATCAACACCGTTCCCTTTCCCACATAGGCGGCCAGTTTGTCCAGCTCGCTGAGGATTGACCGCTGGTCCGAACCGCTCAGGGTGATCAGGCGGCGTGCCTCCCGCCCGCCCATTTTCAGGTGCCGCTGCGCCGCCTGCTCCTGGACCCATTGGGGCATGCCGGCCGGCCGCGGCGCCTCGTAGCTGAGTAACTGCCCCACCCCCTCGATGGCCTTCGTCAGGGATTCATTCCTGCGGATGCCGCTGCCGGTGAGCGCCAGCACCGTATGCGGAGGCGGGTCGGCCAGATAGTTGGCGATGACGTCCTTGTCCGCCTTGCGCCACGCGCCCACACCGGTGACCAGAACCAGCCGGACCCCGGTCCCGAACGGCAGCGTGTTGGCCGCCTGCACCACTTCCTGAGCAGAGTGCTCGGCGGCATCAAAGACGTCTACATTCAGGTCAGTGCCGGCATCGGCGATCACCCGCTCCCGCAGCCGGGCCACCGCCTTTTCCACTTTGGTCTCATCGCTGCCGGTGATCAGGTAAGCAGGCTTCAGTTTATTCTTCTTGTTGGTCTTGGAAGTCATGTCCGGTTATCGGGCGCCCGGCCTGCCGGGGCGCATGCTGCGCGGGCAGTCATGCGGCTCAGGCCGCGGGCAGCCGGTTTGCTACCTCTGCGTTGACACCAGCACCTGCCCTTCCGCCAGCGACACCCTGACGGTGCCGGCGTTCCTGGTCTGGAAGATGCTGGCGCCGGATTTCCTCAGTTTGTCCAGGGTGCTCTGGGCCGGGTGGCCGTACTGGTTCACCTGCGCCACCGAGATCACCGCCACCTGCGGATTCAGCTTCCGCAGCGCCTGTTCCAGCTCGTCATCCCGGCTGCCGTGATGCGAGACTTTCAGCACCTGGACCGGAGGCGGGTCGAGAGAGGCCAGGACCTCCCCTTCCGCATCCCCGGGACAAAGTATATCAAGCCCGTGGTAGCTGACCAGCATCACCAGCGAGCCGGTGTTGGCATCGTCTCCGGAAGGCTGCCGGGCAGGGCTCAAAACTTTCAGGCTGAGGTCCCCGTAGGCGAGCGCGTCGCCCTGCCGCAAGCGGGAATACGGAATGCCCTTCTCTCCGATCCTCCCCAGAAAATCGCGGTACTCCGGGCTTGCCGTCTGTGGCCCGGCGTCATATACCTGGCCAACCGGATATGAATCCAGCACCGGGATGAGGCCGTCCAGATGGTCGGCATGGGGATGGCTGAGGAAGACGGCGTCGATGCGGCTGACGCCGCTTTCCTTAAGCCGGTCCAGGACGATGGAGCCGGGACCGCCATCAATGAGCAGCGTTGCTCCCCCAGGCACCTGCACCAGGATGGCGTCGCCCTGACCGACATCGAGGAAGGAAACCGTATAATCCGCAGGAGGCCTGCTGCCACCACCTCCCATATAAGCGAGGCCGGCAACGGCGGCCGCCAGCAGAAGCAGCCCGGGAAGCAGCCAGCGCCGGCGCCGCAGCCACATGCCCGCCGCCCTCAATCCCGCCGTCCGGGCGGCCGCCACCATGCCCGCCAGCACAGCGTAAAAAAGAGCGATTGCCGCCACCGAGGGAGGGTTGCCGTTGTAAACAGCGCCGGGCTGACGGGCGAAGAAACGGGCGGCTGTTATCAGGTAACCGGTACAGGCCGCTCCCACTGTATTCAGCATCCAGGACAGCTCGCGTGAGACAGGCGCCGCCAGCACCGACAGCGCGCCCAGCAGCATCACCGGGCCGGCCACCGGTTCCGCCGCCAGGTTGGCCGGCACCGTCACCAGCGATACGGCATGAAAATGGATCAGCATGATCGGCGCCGTCACCAGTCCCACCCCGGTGGAGATGGCCAGCCCTTCCCGCAGAGTCCGCGGCAGGAACCCCAGCGGCGCCGAGATGGCCGGGGCCACCAGGAAAATCGCCAGCACCGCCGCGAACGAGAGCTGGAAGCCGGGATCCATGAGGCTGTAGGGATTGAGCGAAAGGATGATCGCGGCCGCCAGAGCCAGAAAGTAATAGCGGTTCGTCTGGCGCGCCAGTACAAAAGCCAGCAGGCCCAGCTCGCCCACGATGCCGGCGCGCACGATGGAGGGCCCGGCGCCCGTGAGGGGAACATAGATGCCGACGGCCAGCATGGCGATGAGCGCCGCCGGCAGGCGGGGCACCATCAGGGCCCGGCAGATGAGCATGACGATGAAGCCCAGCAGCACCACATTCTGGCCCGAGACCGCCATCAGATGCAGGAGCCCCGCATCGCGGAAGTCAGAGATGACCTCATCGGGGACATCATTGGTGTCGCCCATCACCATTCCCTTGAGGACGCCCGTGGCGGCGCCCCAGCCGCCGATGGCCAGGCTCTCCCGGGCATGACGGCGGACCGCGTCGACCAGCCCGGCCGGACCGGTGCGGGGCGGCAACTGCTCCAGGGAGCCGGTCGAGGCCGACAGCACCATATTGATGCCCCGGCGGCGCAGGTAAATGCCGTAATCGAAGTCGGCGCCGCCGTTGGAAGGCGGCTGCTCGAGGATGCCCCCAACCCTCACCCTCATGCCCTCTCCCAACCCGTCCACCCCGCCGGGACACTGGTCAGAACAGTAGAACCGCACCAGCAGGTCCTCATCCGCCTCAAACGAAACCGAGCCCCGCCGTACGGATTCCGCATGCGCCACGAAACTAATCTGATTGCCGCCGGTCCTGGGAGGCGAGGCGACCGTTGCCGCGACCACCGCCCATTTGCCCTCAAAGCCGGACAGCATGCTGGTTTCCAGCATCTGGAGCCGGACGGAGCCCAGCATGAGGCCGAGGCAGGCAAAGGCGATTGCGAGACGTGCCGGGCAAGGAAACGATATGAACCCCCAAATAATTAAAAGAGCCGCCAGAGCCCCCGCAGTCGCGGATACGGCCACTCCGTGCACGATCAGGCTGAGAGCAACGCCAGAAATATATGCTATTAGCAGGTAAATCGGATGAAAGACGGCCTTTTGGCGGACCGCGGCGTGAACCATGTTTAAAAAAGGCATCGCCGGAAAAAATGAGAATGAGCAAAATTATTAAGTAGCAAAAGTGGCAAAAAAGTAGTCAATTGTGATAAAAATAAAGTGGGTGTCGAACCATCCCGGTTTCACCCGTCCGGGATTCCGTCGACATTTGCCGTCATGGCTTTCAGAAAAAGGAGTTTCATGCTGGCTCCTTTGCCGGAAAAAGCCAGACAGCGCGGCAGTGACGGTCGACACTTTCTACCAACCGGCGGCGCTGCCGGAGGCAGCGCCGCAGGTTATTATTCTCCCGGCCCGCATTAAGTCTCCACTCGTGCCTTCTTGCAATCTCCCCGCTATTTCCACTGGTCCCAGATCCATTCCCTCTAAATCACTACCTGTCCCTTGATCTGCTCGAACTTGGCCGGACCGATGCCAGGGACCTCCAGCAGCTCGTCGATGCTCTTGAAACCGCCATGCTCCTCCCGGTACTGGATTATCTTCTGCGCGGTCTTGGGACCGACGCCGTCAAGGGCGTTCAGTTGCTCCTCCGTGGCCGAGTTCAGGTTTACCGGCTGGGCGGGTTGTGCGCCTGAAGACCCGGCCGCAGGCGCAGCGCCGGACGGCGCGGGAGCGCCCGCTTCCGGCACCACCAGCTGCTGGCCGTCGGCCACCTTGGCCGCCAGGTTGATTTTGGTCAGATCTGCGGTACCAGTGGGCCCCCCGGCCAGCGCCAGGGCATCGGCCACGCGGCTGCCGGCGCCGATCTCGTAGAGCCCGGGATGGGCAACGGCGCCGACGATATGGATCTTGATGGGGGCAGGTTTTTCGTCCTTGAGGCCGACGGTGACGGCGGCCGGCGCCGGGGCCGGCGCTGCTGAGAGATGTCCGCGCAGATAATTGGCCCCGAGCAGGAGAACAACGAGGCCCACCGCAGACCAGGCGATCAGCTGCTGGCGCGACAGGCCAAACATGAGGAAAATCCTGTTCCGTTCATCCGCTTCCGCTCCACTTTCCACTGCGGGAATCCGCTCTGGATCCCTTCCGCTTCAACTTCCACAGGCTCACAACACGGCAGGCCCATTTTTCATCTGGCCGCCGCTTCACAAGTGGAGGGAATATATATCCGGATGATCCGGTTTTCAAGTTGGATTTTTACCGAGAGCCGGGCCGGCTCTGCAGACCGGCGGTCATCCGTGCGGTAACCGGCGAGTGCGGCCGGCTATTTTACTACCAGGTTCACCAGGCGCCCCGGGACGACGATCTCCTTGACCACCTGCTTGCCTTCGGTATGACGCGCCGCCCGCTCGCTGGCGCGTGCGATCGTAAGCAGTTCGTCCCGGCCTGCTTCAGCCGGCACCTGGACGCGGTCGCGCACCTTGCCGTTCACCTGGATCACCAGCTCATAAGTCTCGTGAGCGAGGAAGCGCTCGTCGGCAGCCGGCCAGGGTTCCAGCCACAGGCGCTCGTGTCCCAGCTTCTCCCAGAGCTCGGCGCAGATGTGAGGCGAGAAGGGGTCCAGCAGCTTCACGAGCGTCTCGGCCATGAAGCGAAGAACACCTCTCCCCTCTTCGCTTTCCAGCAGGCCGTCCTTAGCCAGATAAGCGTCATTGACCAGCTCCATGACCGCGCTAATGGCGGTGTTGAAGCGGTAGCGCTCGGATATATCCGTGGTCACCTTGCGGATCGTCTGATGCGTCTTGCGCAGCAGGATAGCGGCAGCGCCGCCGGTGACCGCAAAATCGCCGCTTCCCACCGGCTTCGTCTTCTCGATGATCTCGCCCACCAGCCGCCAGACGCGCCCCAGGAAGCGGAAGGAACCCTCAATCCCCTGGTCCTGCCACTCGACGTCCAGTTCCGGCGGCCCCATGAAAAGGATATACAACCTCAGGGTGTCGGCGCCATATTTCTCCACGTGCTCGTCGGGGTTGACCACATTCCCCTTGGATTTGCTCATCTTGGCGCCCTTGTAGTAGATCATCCCCTGCGTGAACAGGTTGGTGAAGGGCTCCCGGAAGCCGACCAGGCCCAGGTCGTAGAGCACCTTGGTAAAGAAGCGGGCATACATCAGGTGCAGGATGGCGTGCTCGACTCCGCCGATGTACTGATCCACCGGCATCCAGTAATCGACGATGTCCGGTTCAAAGGGAGCCCGGCCGTTATGGGGATCGGTGTAGCGCAGGAAATACCATGACGAATCGACAAAGGTGTCCATGGTGTCGGTCTCGCGCCGGGCCGGGCCGCCGCAGGCAGGACAGGCTGTTTTGACAAATTCCTCATTGGTGGCAATGGGCGACTGCCCCCTGGGGGCGTAATCCTCTACCTCGGGCAGCAGCACCGGCAGATCCGACTCCGGCACCGGCACCGTACCGCATTTGTCGCAGTAGATAATGGGAATAGGCGCGCCCCAGTAACGCTGCCGGCTCACCAGCCAGTCGCGCAGGCGGTAACTGACGGCGGCCCGCCCCAGGTGCTCCGTGCCCAGCCACTCGGTGATGACGCGGCCGGCCTCACGGTTGGGCATGCCGTCGAAACGTCCGGAGTTGACCAGCTCGCCGTCCTCTTCAAGAGCAGCCTCAAGGACAGGGCCGTCCCCGGGACCGGCGCCCCCTCCGGAAACGACCACGCGCACGTCGAGCCCGAACTTGCGGGCAAACTCGAAGTCGCGCTGGTCGTGGGCGGGCACGGCCATGATGGCGCCGGTGCCATATTCCATCAGCACGTAATCGCTGACATAGATGGGAATCTGCTCGCCGTTCACCGGGTTGACGGCGTAGCGCCCCGTGAACTCGCCGGTCTTCTCCCGCTCCGCCAGGGCGCGGTCCACCAGCGGCTTCAGCCGCGCCGAGGTCACGTAATCGCGGACGGGATTCTCGAACTCGGTGCCGTCCACCAGCCGCTCCACCAGCTCGTGCTCCGGAGCCAGCAGGAAGAAGGTGGCGCCGAAAAGGGTGTCCGGCCGCGTGGTGAATACGGGGATGTCGATGTCCAGTTCCGCCACCCGGAAGACGACCTCGGCCCCCTCGCTCCTGCCGATCCAGTTGCGCTGCATGGTGATAACCCGCTCCGGCCATGACTCCAGCTCGCTGAAGTCCTCCAGCAACTGCTCGGCGTATTCGGTGATGCGGAAGAACCACTGGGCCAGGCTGCGGGTCGCCACCAGGGTCCCGCAGCGCTCGCAGGCGCCCTGGACCACCTGCTCGTTGGCCAGTACGGTGGCGCAGGAAGGGCACCAGTTGACGTCGGCCTCCTTGCGGTAGGCCAGACCCCTCTCAAAGAACTTGAGGAAGAAATACTGGGTCCATTTGTAATACTCCGGATCGCAGGTGGCCAGCTCGCGGCTCCAGTCGATCGATACCCCCAGCCGGTGCAGCTGCTGCTCGATATTGCCGGTATTGATCTTGGTGAGCTCCGCCGGGTGCAGCCCCGTCTTGATGGCGGCGTTCTCGGCTGGCAGGCCGAAAGCGTCGTAACCCATGGGGTGAAAGACGGTGAAGCCATTGCGCATGCGGAACCGGGCGATGACGTCACCCATGGTGTAATTCTTCACGTGGCCCATGTGAAGGGTGCCGGAGGGATAGGGAAGCATCTCCAGCACGTAGCTCTTGCGGGAACGGTCGGCCGCGGCCGGATCGTCAGGGTTGGGCGCCTCGAACGTGCGCTCCTGCTTCCAGACCTGCTGCCATTTGGCCTCTATCTCTGCGGGATTGTATCTGTCCATGAGCCGGGGACATTATAACAGCAGAGTTGGTCACGCGGCAGCTGCCAGGCCGGAGCCGGAAGAAGCATTGACGCCAAAGAGATTTAGAAAGCAGAGGAGCCAGCCCGCAGGCCGGCTCCCGTCTTTCCTGCCATCTGTATAGCGGCAGGACCCCCTGACAGTTACGCCGGGCCTCAAGCGCAGGTCCATTCTCCCTTCCTTCCCTGAGACCACATCCAGGCGGCCGCCATGATCTGGGCATGGCCGTCGAATATGCTCTGGCCGCCGTAAGGCGTCCCGGCCCAGGTATTGGGGTTGAACTGGAAGAGGCCTTTGCACACACCGTTGTCCGCATAGGCATCGCCCCTGCTCTCACAAATCATCACCCGGTAAAGCTCGGCCGGGTCCTGCCCGTATGTGGCCGCTGCTTCTTCCAGGTCCGGCCCCCAGACGCCAAAACGCGCGATGGCGTCCTGGCGCTGCCGCTCCTGCTCCTGCTGCTGCTGGATTTGCTGGACCTTGGCGTCGTACTGTGTCTTTGCCACTGCCAGCGCCTTTATCCTCGCTTCAGCCTTTATCACCATCATCGACCTAGATCGGA
>JAJYIN010000054.1 GCA_021790075.1 Actinomycetes bacterium
CGCCCCAGCATGTTGGCGCTGATGCCGAGATTGCGGGCCGCCTCGCTTGTGCGGTAGCCTTGCTCCGTGACCAGTCCGACAGCTTCTTCCTTAAATTCCTTGCTGTACTTCCTTCTCTTCTTTTCTGTCATGTGACACCTCCGTTAGAGTATTAAAAATAACTCTTAGGAGAGTGTCCAGAGAAACCGGGCCATCTCAAGGAGAACTTCACGATCTCCTGCGAGGCCACTTCACGATCAAGGTGGATGAGCCCGCTCGCAGCCCAGTTCCCATCTTCGCGGGAAGAGAACGCTGGCAGCAGTGGCGGCGGTTGGACGGGCGTGGTAGCTCAGGCGCCTAACGCTCAGCGTTAGGCCGCTTTCACCGTTGCGGAAACCAGCGAGCCAAGCAGGACACTCACTTCTGGAAAGGAGATGAAAACCATGTATCTAGAAAATGGCAGAGCCATGGCCCAGGGCATTATGATCCTGATCTTCGCAGCCATTGCCTTCTGGGTCAATCTCACCATCGGGCTTGCGCTTGTAGCCTTCATGGGATTGATGATCCTACAAAGCGCGTTTTCCGACTGGTGTCCATCGGACCTGTTCCTACGACCGATAGGGCTGAAGAAGAAACTGGAGAGCAAAGGATAGCAGAGGAAAAGAGTGAGCGGGTTATCGCTCTCAAGACGAATGGCCGCCTAACAAGCGGCTGGAGCCGACCGCGTCAAGGTGCCGCAATTCGGGCACTCCTTTTCAGTCGTAACATTCTGGTAGAGGGCGCGGCTGCTTAGCCGCAGCGCGTTATGCGCCAAGAGGACAAGAATGCTGATTCATGATTTCATACCTCTCTATCAGTTCTCTGAAAGACATCAGATCATGACGAGTGCGAGCCCACCAAACGTGTTCCGGGCTATATCGACCCTGGATGTATCCCGGTCTCCAGTCGTGAGGCTACTCTACACACTACGTCACATGCCAAAGGCATCCCTTACACTCGACGGGATGAAGGACATCAGCTTCACGGTCCTCGGTCAGATTGACGACGAAGAAGTCGTACTTGGGCTTATCGGGCGATTCTGGAAGCCGATCCCGGAGATCGTCAGGATCGACCCTCATCTGTTTGCCGGATTCAATGAACCAGGGTACTCCAAGGCTGCTCTCAACTTCTTCATTCAGGGCACTCCCCTGGGTAGCAGGTTGTCGACGGAGACAAGGGTATGTTGTACCTCTACCGGTGCCCGTATCCTATTCTCGGCTTATTGGGCAATGGTCCGACCGTTCAGTGGTTTGATACGCAGGTCGATGCTCCGAGGTATTCGGACAACGGCAGAGCAATATGCCAGATAACCAAGCGTTGTAGCCGACAGATCACGCTTGCATTTCGGCCCTACCGTGACAAGGATGATGCAGAGGCATAGGCAAGGGCGGGGCGTCAAGGGCGCCCGCAGGTTGAGCGCCACATGTTATGCGAAAAAAAGTGCATGAAACCAGTCGAAATGTGTATAATAATGTTATAAATACACATAGGGAGAGTGCCAGAATGAGAACAAATGTGGTTATAGACGACAACTTGATGCAGTCAGCCTTAAAGGCATCGGGATTTAAAACAAAGAAAGAAACAATAGAAGAAGGACTGAAACTGTTGGTCCAAGTTCGACGTCAAGCTGCCGTCAAGGAATTACGCGGCAAGCTCAGGTGGCAGGGTGACCTCAACGCCATGAGAATCGACAAATGATTCTCGTCGATTCATCTGTTTGGATTGACTACTTCAATGGGGTAACGACAGCTGAGACTGACTTATTTGATTCCATTCTTGGCAGGGAGTTGATTGTCATGGGCGACTTAATCCTTGTTGAAGTACTCCAAGGATTCCAGTCCGAGAAAGATTTTGAAACTGCCAAAAAGGAACTATTAGGTTTTCCGTTTATGGACATGTGCAGCAAAGAACTTGCCATCGAAAGTGCGCATAGTTATCGAAAACTTAGGGCTAATGGAGTGACCGTCCGTAAAACGATTGACGTTCTAATCGGGTCTTTCTGCATCCACCACCAGATATCTTTACTACACAATGACCGAGATTTTGAGCCAATGGAACGCTTTTTAAAATTAAAAACGATCAGCGCATAACAACTCGTTGCAGCATTCTACGGCCCCCAGTGCTTCACGGACATGATTCCTTTCCTCATCTACTTCATGGTTCCGCCCGTCAACTGTTTTGACCGGATCGGCAGCAAGGTCAAGCTGGCGCTGGCCCCGCTCATCCTTGTTTTGATCGGCATTATTTTTTTTGCCAATTATCAGAATACCGCCAGCGACCCGGCGCGCAGCTGGAACGTGCACCCGGGGATCTTTGGCCGCCAGGACCGCTTGTGCGACTGGTCGCAGATCCCGTACCTGCCCCGTGATTTCACGGACCGGCCCTAGCTGGAGGCCGCGCCGGCCGGCCCCGCTTTCCCGGTCCGCGTCTTCCCTTCCCTGCACACCTCACGCCCGGTTGCGCCCGGCAAATACGATAATGTTGCCAACAAAAGGGTTTTTGGGGCGCAAGGCGAAGAACTTCCCGGCGGCATCATGGGCGGGCAGTGGCCATTCCTCTTTACTGGCGCGACGGCGGCAGGGACTAAAAAGCCTAGAATCAGGGAAATTTACAGGCATGATCCTTGCCCGGGTGGGCGGTTACCGGGCCAGGCAACCTTTCCAATCTGAAAACTCCGGAAAGATGGTGACGGCAACCGGTTGATGGCAGGCAATAAAATTCTGGGTGACAACATTCTGGGTGACAACATTCTGGGAACGGTGCTGGACGCCATTGCCGACGGCGTCAGCATCCAGGACCGCAACATGCGGGTCATCTATGCCAATGCTGCTCAGAAGCGCCAGTTCGGCAAAGACATTGTGGGCAGGCTGTGCTATGAAGTCTACCGCCAGAGTTCCCGCAAATGTCCTGATTGCCCGGTCCAGAAGACTTTTGAGACCGGCGAGCCCGCCCGGATCATCCACGCCGGCTTTGACAAGGACGGCCGGGCGATCACGGTGGACATCGTCTCGGCGCCCATCAGGGACGCGGAAGGCAACATTGTGGCGGGTGTGGAGGTCGTGCGCAACATCGATCCCCTGCCGGGCGGCCAGCAGGAGCTCCTGGACCGGAACGTGCTGCTGGAGCGCCTGGCGGCCGTGGCCAAGGAGATTTCCTCCGGTCTGGACCTGGACGCCATCCTCAAGCAGGTGGTCACCAGCGCCGCCGAGCTGACCGGCGCCGACGGGGCCACCATCGCCCTGCTGGATGAGAAGCGGAACGAGATTAACTACCCCTATCACTACCGGATGCCGGAATTGCTCACGGAGCTCCGCGTTCCCTGGGGAAAAGGCATGGGTATCGCCGGCCAGGTGATGAGCAGCGGCGAGCATTTGATCATGAACGATTACGGCTCCCATCCGGCGCACCTGAAGTCCTTCAGTGATGCCGGAGTGAGGGCCATCCTCGCCGTTCCTCTGATGATTGGCTCCCGGCCGGTGGGCGCCCTGGGGCTCTTCGGCAAAGAGGTCAAAAAAGATTTCTCCGGCGAAGACCTGCAGATGGCCCTGGCGGTGGCCGACCAGGCGGCGGTGGCGATCGACAATGCCCGGCTGTTCGAGGAGACCAGGGAGCGGCTGCGCGTCCAGCGGGAGCTGACCAGGACCGCGACCAGCATCGCCGCCGGCCTTGACCTGGGAAAAGTTCTTAGTCAAGTAGTGAGGGATGTGGCGGGAGTGCTCAAGGCCGATGCCGCCATGATCTGCATCGCCGACCCGGAGCTGGAACAGCTCACCTTTCCCTATGCCCATAACCTGCCGGAGGAGCTGACCAGGATCACCGCGCCGCTGGGCCGGGGGGCCGCCGCCAAAGTCATCGAGTCGGGCGCGCCCCTGGTGGTGAACGATTACCAGGAGTGGCCGGGGCGCGTCGATGAGTTTGCCGCCGCGGGCATCGCGGCTGTGGCGACGGCCCCTCTCCGGGTCGGCGGACGCATGATGGGAGCGATCGGGGCCATGGACACCGGCAGCGGCCGGCAGTTCACAGACGACGATCTGGACATCCTGGCGATCATCTGCACGCAGGCGGCCGTCGCCATCGAGAACGCTCACCTTTACAGGGAATTATCAGGCTCGGCGGTGCGACTGGAGGAGCGCGTTCGTGAGCGCACCGAAGCTCTGTCGCGCATGTACCGGGAAAGCGAGCGCCGGGGGCGGGAACTCGGGGAGGCCAACCTGAAACTGCGCGAGGTCGACCGCCTCAAGTCGGAGTTCCTGGCGAACATGAGCCATGAGCTGAGGACGCCGCTCAATTCCATCATCGGATTCAGCAAGCTGATAATCGACGGGCTTGACGGTGAGATCAACGAGGAGCAGGCGGACGACCTCGAGATCGTGCACAAGAATGCGCAGGAGTTGCTGCGGCTCATTGACGACCTGCTCAACATTGCTAAGATCGAGGCGGGCCGGGCCAGCCTGAGGTTGGGGAAGTTCGACCCGGCGGAAGTGGTGGGGGAAGCGGTGATGAGCTTCCGCTCCGCGGCCGCCGAAAAGGGGATCCGGCTGACTCAGGAGCTGCCGGAAACAGTCGCGGAGATCGACATGGACCGGGGCAAGATCCGGCAGGTGATGATGAACCTGATCGGCAACGCCATCAAGTTCACGCAGGCCGGCGAAGTACGGGTGGTGCTGAAACAGACTCCCGCGGAAACGATTTTCGAGGTGGCGGATACCGGCATCGGCCTCGAGCCGGATCAGCAGGAAGCAGTCTTCGAGCGTTTTCACCAGGCGGCGCCCAGCCTGGCCGAGGCCGAAGGCGCGGGCCTGGGGCTGACGATCAGCAAGCGATTCGTGGAGATGCACGGCGGCCGCATCTGGGTGGAAAGCGAATATGGCAAAGGCAGCACCTTCTCCTTCATGATTCCGGCAAACAGGCTTCCGGGGCAGTCACAGGGCACGCACGGACCGGTGGCGGAATGACAGGCGGCGGGAAGACTGTCCTGCTCGTGGACGACAACGACGATGTCCGGCGCCTGGTGAAAAAAGTGCTGGAGCGTTCCGGCAAGACCGTTATCGAGGCCAGCAGCGGCGAGGAAGCGCTCAAGCTGGTGGAGAGCCGGGTGCCCGATCTGGTGTTGATGGATATCCGCCTCCCGGGCAAATATGACGGACTCGAGGCCGCCACCAGGATGAAGGAGGATCCGCGGCTCGGCCGCATGCCGGTGGTGGCGCTAACGGCCAGCGTCCTCAGTTCCGACCGGGAGCGCGCACTGGCGGCGGGCTGCAGCGGATTCATCTCCAAGCCGATAGACATCACGGCTTTGCCGGCCCTCGTGGACAAGTTCATCGCTCACGGCCCCGGCGCCCAGCCGCACTAAAGCGGTATCCGTAGCAAACACAGCACATGGGAGGATCAAGGTGGACTTTCCGGCCGCAATGGGGGAAAAGATACTGATCGTCGATGACGACCAGAACCATGTGCTGCTGCTCAAGAAGCGGCTGCAGGCGGCCGGATATCAAACCATGGTCGCCAGCGACGGGGTGGAGGGGCTAAGCCAGGCGGTGCACCAGCGCCCCGATCTCATCATCACCGATGTGCTCCTGCCCCGCATGAACGGTTTCCAGCTCGCGGAGCGGCTCAAGTCCAATCCGGAGACAGAGAACATCCCCATCATCATGATGTCCTCGGTCTACGTCACCGACGAGGACATGCAGCGGGGCTTCGAGCTGGGCGCCGAGACTTACGTGGCCAAGGCCGACCTGGCGCTGCGCAAGCCGCTGCAGGAAGAGGAACTCCTGAAAGCGACCGCTTTGCTTCTGGGCAAGGCCGAAGCGGCAGATGCCCACCCTCCCTCCCGGGTCCTGGTAGTGGAGGACGACGCCGGCGCGGCCCGCCTGATCCGGAAGAGGCTGCTTCCGGAAAGTTTCCAGGTCGATACGGCCCCGGACGGCGAGGAAGCGCTGGCCAAGATCGCCGCCAATTCTTTCGATGCGGTTCTTCTGGACATCAAGCTCCCTCGCCTGGGCGGGCTGGATGTGCTCGAGCAGGTCAGGGACAGCCACCCCGGGCTGGCCGTGGTGATGATGACTGCCTACGGGTCGGAATCGATCGCCGCCGAGGCGCTCCGGCGGGGAGCCGACGATTATCTGATCAAACCCCTGGAAAACGGCGAGCCGGCTCAGACCCTGCGTATCGCCCTGGAAAAAAAGCGCCGGCGCCGGGAGCTGGCGGAAACCGGATCGCGGCTGCGCGGGCTCAGCGTTCCCGAAGAAGAGAACAAGAAACGGCTGATCGAGGAGCTGCGGGCTTCCGGCATCGCCCTCATGGACCAGTACAACCGCCTGCTGAAGGCCGAGGAGAAAAACCGCGAGTACGCGGAGCAGCTGGAGCACATGGTTGACGAGCGCACCCGGGATTTGCAGCGCCGCACGCGGGACCTCTCCATCCTTCACGCAGTTCTTACCGCGGGCACCCGCAGCCACGATCTGGCCGGCGTCCTGCAGACAGCTCTGGAGCAGATCGACAAGATGATCCCCATGGAGGCCTCCGCCGCTTTCATCGTCGAGCAGGAAACGCGCCGGCTGCGCCTGGGAGCGCAGAAAGACATGCCGGCTGATTTCCTGCGCTGGGTCTCCCGCACTTCCGGAGGAGAGGGCGTTTTTGGCCAGGTGCTCAGGACCGGCAGGGACCAGCTGGTAACCGATCTCACCAGGGACATCCACCTGGGCTCGTTTTTCACAACCGTGACGGACGTGCCGTCGATGATCGTTTTCCCCATGACAGCCGCCACGGAAGTGGTAGGGCTGGTGGTTGGCATCTTCCCCCGCGAGCAGAAACTCGACGGCGGCGTCTGGCGGCTGCTGGATTCGATCGGCGTCGAGCTGGGTGTCGTGGTTGAGAACGTCCGGCTTTACGAGAACCTCACCCAGGCCTATCTGTCCACGATCAGGGCGCTGGCGGAGGCGGTCGACGCCAAGGATGCCTACACGCGGGGACACTCCGACAAGGTTTCCGCTTACGCGGTGGCCATCGCCAGGCACATGCAGCTGGATTCGGAGACCGTCCAGAACATCAGGGATTCCGGCTACCTGCACGATATTGGCAAGATCGGCACTCCGGACGCGGTCCTGCTGAAGAAAGGCGTGCTCACCTTCGAGGAGATGAGCACGATGAAACTGCATCCGGACACCAGTCACAAGATCCTGGAGCAGGCCCGCATACCCGCAGAAGTCAAGGATATCATCAGGCACCACCACGAACGCTTCGACGGCGGCGGCTATCCGGACGGGCTTGCCGGTGAGGAGATCCCCCTCGGCTCGCGCATCCTCAGCGTCGCCGACGCCTTTGACGCCATGACCTCGGAGCGTCCCTACCGGCTGCCGTTTTCCCAGGCAGAGGCGATCGCCGAGCTGAAGCGCTGCGTCGGCGAACAGTTCGACCCGGAGGTGGTAGAGGCGTTCCTGGGGCTGGCCGGCGATCTGGGGACCATCCAGGCGGAAGCGGCGCAAGACCTCAAGAGCAACATTGGTCATTGACATATTTCTGAATCGCTAATACACTAAATTTTCCGCTGAAGTGTTTTTGCATACGGTAGGGCTCTCATTGGGGCTGTTGGGTTTTGGCTGTGCGCCGTTTAGAGTACCTGGCTCCTGCTTTTTGGGGCAGGCAAAGGTCCGGACCCACGCCCGTCAGCGTTTGTAAAACGTTTTCCTCCCGGCAGGGTGGGAGGAAAACAGACAGAAGGACGAACGGTGCACTTAACCAGACAGAGCGACTACGGTGTCAGAGCGGTTCTCTATCTCGCCAGTCTGCCTTACGGGCAGGTGGTGCAGACCAAAGAGATTGCGGCGCAGGAAGACATCCCCCGCAAGTATCTTCCCTCCATCATCCGGACGCTGGCCCGGGCGGGCATCATCCGGACCATGCGGGGCAACCAGGGGGGAGTCATGCTTTCCCGGCCTCCCGAAGAGATCAACCTGCGCGAAGTCATCGAGGCCATCGAAGGCCCCATCATCCTTGTGCAGTGCATGCGGGGCCCTGGACAATGCGTGCACGAGGACAACTGCTCATTTCTACCAGTCTGCAAAGGAGTACAGCAGATGATGGTGGGGCAACTGGCGGGCACGACTTTTGCCGACATGGCGTCGAACACGTATGTGGAAGCCGGCAATATCAGCCGGATCTCCTCCAGCCGCTCTGACTCAAAGGACGCCTCGGCCCGCTAGCGCCGTCTCCCCGCGGCCGCGGCGCGGGCTGCGATTTTTGCTTCCATTTCCAGCCAATATCGTCCCCTTCGTTACGTAGCCTATCCCGGTATTGTCTGATACCATTATAGGTACTTATTGTTTCAAGGCTCGTTCCCAGCGCGTTGCCGAGGGGGGCGGCGCGAGAATCGCGGCCGCGGTTCTCCCTGCCCCGCGTCTGCCGCCCCGCCTGATAAGACGGAAAGACCATGGAAACTGGCAGTCAGGAAGCCATAAACCAGGAAGCGGTCAGCCAGCCCGCGGAGGAGACGCCGCCGGCGCCAAAGTCCCGTTCTGCCCTCGAGGCGTGGGACAGGTGCGTCTGCGATTACGTCAACCCGTTCATCGCCCGCATCAAGCGGCGGCCGTTGTTCCAGAAGGTGGTTATCGTCAACACGATCCTGATCGCCGTGGGCGCCGTGGTCGGCTACTATTTCGAGGTCAAGTACTTCCGGGACGGCGAATGGGGTTTCATCGGGCTGTTCATCACCAGCGGCGTCTCCCTGTCGATCCTGATCAATTATCTGATGGTGAAACTGGCGTTCCATCCGCTCGATGACGTCACCGACGCCATGAAGGCGATCCGGGCCGGCCACCGGGGCATCCGGGTGCCGGAAGTGACCGACGACCCCCAGATAGAGGAGCTTTCCCGCAGCCTCAACGCGATGCTCAACTCCATGGAATCGCAACGGAAGCGGGCCGCGGCCGCCGTGATCAAGGCCCAGGAAGAAGAACGCCGCCGCATCGCCCGGGAGCTGCATGACGAGACCAGCCAGTCGCTCACGGGGCTGATCATCGGCATCAAGATGGCGGAAGAGAACATCTCGCCCGAGATGCCGGACCTGCGCGAGCGGCTCAATAACATCAGCGACCTGGCGCACGCCACGCTTAACGAGGTGCATACCATGGCGGTGCGCCTCCGGCCCAGCATCCTTGACGACCTGGGGCTGGCGGCGGCGCTGAGGTCGTACGCCAAGGAGTTTTCGGAGAACACCGGCATCCGGGTGGACGTGCAGCTGCTCGGCCTTACGGAAAGGCTTTCGGCGGAACTCGAGACCGTGCTCTACCGGGTGGTGCAGGAGGCGCTTACCAACGTGGCCCGCCACTCTGGTGCCAGCGGCTGCCGGGTGACCCTGCGGCGCAAGGAGGACGCCGTCCAGGGCGTGGTGGAGGATAACGGCAAGGGTTTCAACCCGGAGCGCGTGCTGCTGTCGGATGACCACGGGAGGGGCCTGGGGCTGCACGGCATGAAGGAAAGGATCGAGCTGGTCGGGGGGCAACTGGAATTCGAGTCCCGGCCGGGCGAAGGCACATCAATATTCATCGAGGTTCCGGTTACTACTGAGGAGGGCGTCTGGTGAGCAAGATCAGGGTGCTTTTGGTTGATGACCACGCAATACTGCGGGCCGGTCTGATGCGGCTGCTCGAGGAAGAGAGCGACATCGAAGTGGTGGGGGAGGCCGAGAACGGCCGTGAGGGCGTCCAGAAGGTGCAGGAGCTGCGCCCGGACATCGTCCTCATGGATATCGGCATGCCGGTGATGAATGGCATGGAAGCCACCAAGCAGATCAAGAAGCGCAACCAGGACGTGAAGATCCTGGTGTTGACCATGCACGACAACGAGGAGTACCTCTTCCAGGTGCTGCAGGCCGGCGCCGCCGGCTACGTGCTCAAGAAGGCCGCCGACAGCGACTTGGTCAATGCCATACATGTGGTCAACAACGGCGACTGCTTCCTTTATCCTTCGGCGGCCAAGATGGTGGTGGAGGACTACCTGGAGAAACTGAGGCAGGGCCAGGAGCCCACCACCAGCTATGACTCGCTCACCGACCGGGAACGGGAGATCCTCAAGCTGGTGGCCGAGGGCTACACCAACCGGGAGATCGCCGAGACCCTGTTCATCAGCGTCAAGACCGTGGAGACCCACAAGGCCAATATCATGGAAAAGCTCAACCTGCACAAGCGCGCCGAGCTGGTGCGCTACGCCATCCGCAAGGGCATGCTGCAGGTTGACTTCGACGAAGTGGTGGACTGAGTTCCGTTACGGAATGTTGTCAAGGGGAACGCGCGCCCTGGCAGCGGGACGGCTCCGCGGCGCCCGTTCTTGAAAAAGGGAAGCCCTTGACGTAAACTTCTCCTCTACATAATGCTTCAGCTCGTGGGTCGCCCTTCGGGGCGCCAGAGGGAAGCCGGTGCAAGGCCGGCGCGGTCCCGCCACTGTAACTGGATGCCTTGTCTGCGGCCGGTCCCGTATCAGGGAAGCCGCGCCACTGGGCTTAGGCCCGGGAAGGTAGCAGCAAAGGCGCAAGTCCAGGAGCCAGGAGACCTGTCCACGGGCTCTAGCCAGGCAAACTCTTCGCGGAGGGAGTGGCTAGGGTGGAACGCCTTGACAGCCCGTTGAGCCCCTTCCGTTCGGAAGAGGGCTTTTTTATTGCAGATGGCGAGCAGGAGCCGGATGGCGC